>JBKHWY010000380.1:0-4914 GCA_046566285.1 Gammaproteobacteria bacterium
AGCGCCCTGCGCCAGCGCGCGGCACGCGTGTACGCGCGCCAGGAAAGCAAGCCATGAACACCACCGGACACGACTGCTGGAACCAGATCGGCGTGGCGGGCGACCGCAGCTGCTCGCTGCTGGCCGACCAGGTCCACTGCCGTAATTGCGACGTCTACGCACGCGGCGCGCGCCACAGCCTGGGCCGCGAAGTCGATGCCGGCTACCGCGACGAGTGGGCGCGCCTGCTGCGCGAACCGCCGCCCCAACGCGCGGCGCGCGACCAGTCCGGCCTGGTGTTTCGCATCGGCGCCGAATGGCTGATGCTGCCCACCGCGATGGTGACCCTGGTCGCGCCGCTGGCGCCCGCGCGGCGCCTGCCGCACCGCCACGGCAACGGCCTGTCCGGCATCGCCAACGTGGGGGGCGCGATCTATCCCGCCATTGCGCTGCACGAGGTGCTGGACATCGCGCCCGATGCGCCGTTGGCCACCCAGGGGCGCCATGTATTCCCGCGCACCGTGCTGGTCCAGTGGGAGGAACGCAGCTATGCCTTGGGCGTGGCGGACCTGCACGGCATCGTGCGCTACGCCCGCGCATCCTTGCAGGCGCCCGCCGCCACCCTCAACAAGGGCGTGCAGCAGTTCCTGGCGGGGGTGCTGGAACACGAAGACATGATGATCGGCGTGCTCGACCCCGCGCTGCTGGGCCGCCAGATGGCGAGGCTGCTGCGATGAGCCAGGACCACGATGACCTGAGCCAGTTCTCCATGCTGGACCTGTTCCGCATGGAAGCCCAGGGCCAGACCCAGGTGCTGACCGACGGCCTGCTGCTGCTCGAACGCGGCAACGGCACGCCGGCCACGCTGGACGCGATCATGCGCGCGGCCCACTCGATCAAGGGGGCGGCCGCCATCGTCGGCCTGGACGCCATCGTGCAGCTGTCGCATGCGATGGAAGACGCCTTCGTGGCGGCGCAACACGGCAGACTGGAGTTGACGCCGGCGCGTATCGACGTCCTGCTGGGCGGGGTGGACTTCATCGTCCAATTGGCCCAGCTGGCGGAGAACCAGGTGGACGACTGGCTGCGCCAGAACGGCGGGCGGATCGCCGACACGCTGGCGGCGCTGGCCCGCATTGGCGAGGGCGGCGCGGCGCCGGCGCTTTCCCCATCCAGCATTGCCGCCGCTGCACCGGCCGTGCCGGCCGCCGCACCCGCGCCGGCGCCGGCGCCCGCGCCCGTGGTCGAGGAAGCACCCGCGCGCCCGGCGCCCCGTGCACCGGCCCAGAACTACGACCGGCTGCTGTCGCTGGCCAGCCAAAGCCGCATCCAGGCGCACCAGTTCGAGCCGCTGCTGCAATCGACCCAGCGCTTCAAGCGCAACCAGGCGGCCCTGCGCCAGGCCATCGAGCACCTGCACGAACTGCTGGCGGCCACCGCCGCGCCGGCCCTGATCGAACAATCGGCGCTGGTGCTGCAACGCTTCCAGCCGGTGCGCGACTTCGCCCACGCACACCTGGCCGAGCTGGAAGACTTCGAGCGGCGCGCGCTGCTCACTTCCACCCGCCTGGTGGACGAGGTGATCGATTTGCGCATGCGCCCTTTTCGCGACGGCGTCCAGCATTTCCCGCGCATGGTGCGCGACCTGGCGCGCAGCCTGGGCAAGGACGCCAGGCTGCTGATCGAAGGCGAAGGCACGCTGGTGGACCGCGACATCCTGGCGCATATCGAAGCGCCGCTGAATCACATCCTGCGCAACGCCGTCGACCATGGCATGGAAACGCCGCAGGAACGCGCCGCGGCCGGCAAGCCGCCGGCGGGCACCATCCGCATGGTGGCGCACCACCGCGCCGGCATGCTGGGCATCGACATCAGCGACGACGGACGCGGGGTGGACGTCGAGCGCATCCGCCGGCGCGTGATCGAGCGCCAGATGGCGCCCCTGGACATGGCCACGGCGATGTCCCAAGCCGAACTGCTGGAATTCTTGTTCCTGCCCGCCTTCAGCCTGAAGGACCAGCCCAACGCGATTTCCGGACGGGGCGTGGGGCTGGACGTGGTGCAGCAGACCATCCGCGAAGAAAACGGCACCGTCAGCGTGGAATCGCGCCCCGGCGCCGGCTTCACTACCCGCATCACCCTGCCCCTGACCCAGTCGGTCAAGCGCGTGCTGGTGGCCGAGATCGCGGGCGAACCCTACGCGGTGCCGATCGCCCCCATCGAACGGGTGCTGCGGGTCGATGCCG
Organism: Gammaproteobacteria bacterium; assembly: GCA_046566285.1. GTDB lineage: Bacteria > Pseudomonadota > Gammaproteobacteria > Burkholderiales > Burkholderiaceae_D > Telluria_A. The sequence continues at coordinate 2,226 of JBKHWY010000380.1, forward strand.
ACCAGGTGCACACGCTGGAAGGCAAGCAGTTCATCGCCAGCGGCGGCGAGCACCTGGGCCTGGTGTCGGCTGCGCAGGTGCTGGGCCTGGCGGCGGGCGCCAACGGCGCCGACACCCTGCACGTGATCGTCATCGGCGGCGCCGAGGCGCGCTATGCGCTGGCGGTGGACGCCATCCGCGCCGAGCAGAGCGTGGCGGTGCAGTCGCTCGAATCCACCTTCGGCAAGCTGCGCGACATCAGTTCGGCCGCCCTGCTGGACGACGGCACCCCGGTGCTGATCCTGGACGTGCCGGACCTGCTGCTGTCGATCGAGAAGCTCTTGGGCGAAGGCGGCCTGCGCCAGCTGGGCGGGGCCGGCGCGCAGGAACAGCGGCGCGCGCGCCGCATCCTGGTGGTGGACGACTCGCTCACGGTGCGCGAAATGGAGCGCAAGCTGCTTACTGGCCGCGGCTACCACGTGGACGTGGCCATCGACGGCATGGATGGCTGGAACGCGGTGCGGGCCGGCGAGTATGACCTCGTCATTACCGACGTGGACATGCCGCGCATGGACGGCATCGAACTGACCGGCATGATCAAGGCCGACGTGCGCCTGCATGCCCTGCCCGTGATGATCGTCTCGTACAAGGACCGCCCGGAGGACCGCGCGCGCGGCATGACCGCCGGCGCCGACTACTATCTCACCAAGGGCAGCTTCCACGACGAGACGCTGCTGGACGCCGTGTTCGACCTGATTGGAGATGCGCGCCTATGATGCCCTTGAAAATTGGCATTGCCAACGATTCGATCATGGCGGCCGAAGCCCTGCGCCGGGTCGTCGCGAGCGTGCGCGAGCACCGCGTGCTGTGGATCGCGCGCACCGGCCTGGAAGCGGTGCGCATGTGCGCCGACCAGCGCCCCGACCTGATCCTGATGGACCTGAACATGCCGGACCTGGACGGCGTGGAGGCGACCCGGCGCATCATGCAGCATTCGCCCTGCGCCATCCTGGTCGTCACCGGCCAGCCGCAGGACAATGTCAGCCAGGTGTTCAAGGCGCTGGGCGCGGGCGCGCTGGATGTGACGGCCACGCCGATCCTGCGCGGCGGCGATGGCGGCGCCGGCGGCGATAGCGCGCTGCTGGCCAAGATCAAGACCATCAGCAAGCTCATTCGCGTCAGCGCGGCGGCGCCGGCGCAGGTGGCGGCCGACGCATCCGAGCAGACGGTGCGCCACCTGCTGGCCATCGGCGCCTCCACCGGCGGGCCGGTGGCCATTCAAAAACTGCTGCGCGACTGGGTGCCCGCCGCCGGCACGGCCATCGTGGTGGTGCAACACATCGACGAGAATTTCGCCGTCACCTTTGCCAAGTGGATGGGCGAGCAGCTGGCCATTCCCGTCAAGGTGGTCGACGAAGGCGCGGCGCTGGAACCCAACGTGGTGCAGATCGCCAAGACCAACGACCACCTGACGCTGGATGCCCGTCGCCGCCTGCACTACGTGGCCGAGCCGCGCGACTATCCCTTCCGTCCCTCGGTGGACGTGTTTTTCAACAGCGTGGCGCGCCACTGGCCCGGCGATGCCACCGGTGTGCTGCTCACCGGCATGGGGCGCGACGGCGCCCAGGGCTTGCTGGCCATGCGCCAGGCCGGCAAGCTGACCCTGGCCCAGGATGAAGCGAGCAGCGCCGTGTACGGCATGCCGCGCGCCGCCGCCGAGCTGGGGGCGGCTGAACAAATTTTGCCGCTGGAGAACATCTCACAAGTTTTGCGCAGTAAAATCGGCAATAGAGCGTGAGCGTAATGACGCAAGATTGTCACAAATACTATCGCCGAACACTATTCGAGAGACCCCATGCAAGACGCCGCTTCTCCTCCGCCGGCCGGGCCCATCTTCAGCGCCATGGCCGTGCGCGTGCTGCTGGTGGACGACCAGCTGATCATCATCGAAGCCCTGCGGCGCATGCTGAGCGGGCACGACGACATCGAATTTCACTACGTCACCGATGCCAACGTGGCCGTCGCCACCGCGCAGCAACTCAAACCCACCGTGATCCTGCAGGACCTGCTGATGCCCGGCATCGACGGCTTCCAGCTGATCCGCGACTACCGCGCCTGTGCGGAGCTGAACGAGGTGCCGGTGATCGTGCTGTCGGCCAAGGAAGACCCCAAGCTCAAGGCGCACGGCTTTGCCATCGGCGCCAACGACTACCTGGTCAAGCTGCCGGATCCGCTGGAACTGCTGGCGCGGGTACGCTATCACTCGGCCAGTCACATCGTCCGCCTGCAGCGCGACGAAGCGTTCCGCTTCCTGCGCGAGAGCCAGCAGAGCCTGGCGCACGCCAACATTGAACTGCAGAAGCTGGCCGCGCTCGACGGCCTGACCGGCATTGCCAACCGGCGGCGCTTCGACGAAGCGCTCAGGGTCGAATGGAGCCGCGAGCAGCGCGACAAGCGTCCGCTGTCGCTTCTGATGTGTGACATCGACTGCTTCAAGGCCTACAATGACGCCTTCGGCCACCTGACCGGCGACCTGTGCCTGAAAAAAACCGCGGCCGTGCTGACCGAGCACCTGAAGCGGCCGGCCGACCTGGCCGTGCGCTACGGCGGCGAGGAGTTTGCGATCCTGCTGCCCGACACGCCCCTGGATGGCGCCATGGTGGTGGCTGAAGCCTGCCGTGCGCACATGGAGCAGCTGGGGCTGGAACAT
>JBKHWY010000381.1:0-4900 GCA_046566285.1 Gammaproteobacteria bacterium
GTATCAACCACGTCAAGACCTTACTATTGCTTGGCGCTCAGGTATGGCACATCTGCTAGCCGATGGATTTGATGAGGTTGCATCGCAAGCCGTCATACGAAAGAACGATAAGACCTTCATGCGCGAGGCGCGGCGCGAAGCGTTGAGTGGATTGCGAGACTTTCTAACGAAGATTCCGCACGGAATTGGTGTGCTGGTGTGCGGCCGCGATCATTATTTTGATAATGAACAGGAAATTTCTTCCGCGCTTTCCATCGGGGGGAAGCATTGCAAGGTTTTCCGATTAGGTGAGTTCACCGAGGAAGGCGTTACTCAATTTTTAACTAAGAACGGGGTCGTACAAAAGCTGCCTGATTGGCTACCGCGTAAACCGTTGCTTTTAGGATATTTGATTCATCGCGATTTGATCAAAGAGATCATGTCGATCGACGGCTCTTTGGGTTTTGCACATGCTTGGGACACCTTCCTTAAAAAGATCACTGAACGCGAAGCAGACCTCGAATCGTCCACGATGGAGGCGCAGACACTTCGTGCCGTGATGGAACGACTGTCGCTGCTTGTCCGGGAGCGGTCGTCCGGAACAGGTCCAATAACGGGGACAGATCTTTCTACTGCTTTTAGTGTAGAAACGGAGCAGGCGGCCGGTGAAGGTGTCCTGGCGCAGTTGCAGAGGTTACCCGGACTAACTGAACGGGATCAAGATCCGGGTGCGCGCTCCTTTGTTGATGAGGATATGCTCGCCGCCCTGCAAGGAAGTGGTTTTTATCGAAGTATTCTGGAAAACTTCAAAAGCGATACCACAAAACCAATTGCTGAGCTAAGCCAAAAAGCGATAACTATGGCCGTGTATCTGTTAGCTAGAGACGGATATAAGGCATCGACCTTGGTTTCCATCACGCTAAGCCGGTATCGTCAGAAAAACACGGGACCGGGGTCTAATCAACTACTGTCGGATTTGGTAATGGTTACAATAGGTATGGCCATTCACGAAGAATTGTCGTATGTCGATTTCAACGGGGTCGAGCTGGACTCTGCAATTATCGGTCGGCTAAGTTTTGAGGAAATTTCGATAAAAGGAATTTCGTTCCGTGATTGTATTATTTCGGAGTTAATAATAAATAACATAGAAGTTCAGGCCCACGTTTCTTTTCAAAACTGCCTGATCCATAAAGTTGCTGGTATCGCAAATGCGTCAGGATTGCCGTTAAGTATGTTTACTAATTGTTTTATAGACGGATTCGATCAGATGGACACTACGACTGCGGTCCTACAGCTTAACTTGCCGGCTCAACTAAAGGCGTTAATAACTGTTCTCCGGAAGCTTTATAAACAAGCCGGCGGTGGCAGAAAAATGAATGCGCTGTACCGGGGAATTACCCAGCCAAAAGTTACGGAGTATATCGAGGGGGTAGTCAGTTTACTCGAAGCTGAAGGGCTTGTTTTTACAACGAATGAAATCGTACATCCCGTACGAAAACAAGCGGCGAGAGTTGATCGAATACTTGTCGCCCCTTCACTTAGTCTCGATCCGATCGTTAAGTCGGTTTTGGCATTGTAAAATATTCGAGCTCATAGCAGGTCTTCAATGGAAACGGTCGGGTTATGACGAAGGTTCGGATGATTGTGTTCGTCTTGAGCGAAATCTTGGTACTGTAATCGACGTTCCTCTGGCTTGTGCGAGCTTTTCGAATTATCGATCTTTTTATCCGTACGGCCATTTACCGCTGAACTGATTGAGCGCAGCGAGTCGCATTTTAATATCGCAGCATAGGGTTCATCGGATGACGCGATGTTGAGGCGGCTTCAGCGAAACTGTTTGAGAACAACATCTTTGTTACATTTCGTAGGCGAACTGGAAGTGCGTCCAGTAGGTAAATCACGGAACAATGGGTATGTGTACATCAAAGCTTTACGCGAAGCGCCGAAGCACGGATACGCTGCGGATGAGATCAGCGTGATGGACGACAGCTTCGAAAAGCCGCAGCGGCAGCCTTCAGGCCATTTTATCGATCCGCGTTTACAGGCGATCCACGAGACCGAGCGCTGTTTGCCGTTGGTGAGCATATCAAGGTAACGGCGAAAATACTGTCCACATGCTCCCTAACAGAAGTATGTGCAGTAGGGCGACAGTTGCGGGACCCTTAACGATCGAGATCGGCCAAATTGGACTGCGGCAACCTCGTCAGGCGGCGCGACCAATCTCAAGTGCAAAGAGACGCCAGCTTTTGCTTCTCGTGGATTCGATTTTTAGGCTGGGATAGGGGTCAACGAGAGGAATACCAACTGGTCATCGTTACCAGTTCGGATATCGTGGCAACCGTACATGCAACCACCCGGTGGCATTGCCTCTCTGCTTAGGGGCGATAGCGGTGTTCCACCCGGCCTGCCACCTCCACGCGCACCGACAGCACCTTGCCCGTCAGCGGATACTGCGCCAGCTCCTCGGCGCTGCGGCCATGGCTGGCGCTGGTAATGAAGAGCGTCTTGAGGTCCTCGCCGCCGAAGGCCACCATGGTCGGGCAGCGCAGCGGCAGCTTGAGTTCCGCCAGCAGTTGGCCGCTTGGGGCGAAGCGCAGGACCCGGCCGCCTTCGAACATGGCGATCCAGTACGCGCCTTCGCTGTCCACCGCCGCGCCGTCGGGGCGCCCGCCGTAATTGGGCGCCTTCTTGTCGCTGTCGAACTGGGCGAAGCAGGTGACGTCGCCGACGATGCCATTGTCCAGGTGGTAGGGGTAGCGGTTGACGCGGTGCCCGGCGGTGTCGGCGTGATACAGGATGGTGTTATCTGGCGAGAAGCCCAGGCCGTTGGAATTCATCAGCCCACCCGACCACTTGAGCACAACCTTGCCGTTCTGAAGGCAGTACATTTCGGCCGCAAGGCGGTCGCGCGGCTCGAAGATGGTGCCGACCCAGTAGCGCCCGAGCGCGTCCACGCGGCCATCGTTAAAGCGCGTGGTGGCGGTGTCGTACGGGGCGGCGGCGATGTCGGTGACGGCGCCGGTATCGGTATTGAGGTGCACGAAGCCGCGCCGCAGCGCGACCACCAGGCCGCCGCCTTCGCACAGGGCCAGGCTGGCCGGTTCGCTGTCGAAGCGCCACTCGCGATGCGCGCCGCTGGCCGGGTGCACGCTGTGCACGGTGAAGCCGCCGATGTCCACCCAGTACAGGGCCTGTTCGGCGCTGCTCCACAGCGGGCATTCGCCGACCTGCATCGGCGCGTCATATACGACTTCGAAGTTCTTGATGTCCTGGTTCATGGCCGCTCCTTAGGTCGCGGCCTTGGCCATGGCGATCAGGCCATTGGTCGAGCTGTCGTGGTTCGCCGGCGCCGGTTCGCCCGCGAGCTCCGCTTCGATCTTCTTGGCCAGCACCTTGCCCAGTTCCACGCCCCACTGGTCGAACGAGTTCACGTCCCACAGCACGCCTTGCACGAAGGTCTTGTGCTCGTACAGGGCGATCAGCGCGCCCAGGGTGTACGGGTTCAGGTACTCCATCAGGATGGTGTTCGAGGGGCGGTTGCCGGGGAAGGTCTTGTGCGGCGCCAGGCGTTCGATGTCGTCGGCGGCGAGGCCTTCGGCGGCGAGGTCGGCGCGCACTTCGTCAATGGTCTTGCCCTTCATGAAGGCTTCCGACTGGGCGAAGCAGTTGGCCAGCAAGGCGGTGTGGTGGTTGTTGTACTCGTGCGCCGGACGCAGGGCGGCGATGAAGTCGATCGGCGTGACGTCCGTGCCCTGGTGCAGCAGCTGGAAGTAGGCGTGCTGGCCGTTGGTGCCGCACTCGCCCCAGATGGTCGGGCAGGTGGCGGTATCGACCGGCCGGCCGTCGCGGGTGACGCGCTTGCCGTTGCTTTCCATGTCGAGCTGCTGCAGGTAGGCGGGGAAGCGCGACAGGTCCTGGTGGTAAGGCGCGATCGAGACCGAGCCGGCGCCCAGGAATTCGCGGTTCCAGAAGCCCACCATGGCCAGCAGGACCGGCATGTTCTTCTCCAGGGGCGCCTCGCGGAAGTGGGTGTCGAGCGCGTGCGCGCCGGCCAGGAAGTCCGAGAAGTAGCCGAAGCCCACGCACAGGGCGACCGACAGGCCGATGGCCGACCAGACCGAATAGCGTCCGCCCACCCAGTCCCAGAACGGGAACATGTTGGCCGGGTCGATGCCGAATTTCTTGATCGCCTCAAGATTGGTGGACACGGCTACGAAATGACGGGCCAGCGCGTCTTCCTTCGCGCTTTGCAGGAACCAGGCGCGCGCGGTCTGCGCGTTCATCATGGTCTCGGCGGTGGTGAAGGTTTTCGAGGCCACGATGAAGAGGGTGGTCTCGGGATTGACCTTGGCCAGCGCGGCATCCATGTCGTGGCCATCCACGTTCGAGACGAAGTGCATGGTCAGGCGCGGGTGCGCATACGGGCGCAGGGCCAGGCACACCATCTTGGGGCCCAGGTCCGAGCCGCCGATGCCGATGTTGACGATGTCGGTGATGGGTTTGCCGGTGTGGCCCAGCCACTCTCCGCTGCGCACGGCATCGGTGAACGTACGCACGCGCTCGAGCACGGCGTGCACGTCGGCGCTGACGTTCTGGCCTTCCACCACGAGGTTGGCATTGCGCGGCGCGCGCAGGGCGGTGTGCAGCACGGCGCGGTTCTCGGTGTTGTTGATGCGCTCGCCGCGGAACATGGCGTCGCGCTGCGCTTCCACGCCCCGTTCCTGGGCCAGCCGGGTGAGCAGGCCCACGGTCTCCTGGTTCAGGCGGTTCTTGGAAAAATCAAGGAACAGTCCGGCCGCGTCGACGGTCAAAGCAGGGAAGCGGTTGGCGTCGGCCGCGAACAAGTCGCGGAGCTGCCAGTGCTTGGCCGTGTCGGCATGGTGGGCGAGCGCCTGGTAACTGGCGGTGGAGGTCAGGGGTG
>JBKHWY010000382.1:0-4897 GCA_046566285.1 Gammaproteobacteria bacterium
CGAACCACGCAGAGCTGGAAGGCAACGCCAACGCCAACCAGTTTCGCCAGTTGGCGGGCGCCTTCGGCGGCTACCAGCCGGTGATCGAGCCGCCCAGTGAAATCTACCAGAACAACCTGCCCCGGCAGTTCGGCAACATGCTGCTGTCGAAGTACCGCATCACCCAGGTGCACCGCTACCGCCTGCCCTGGCCGCCGGACCCGGCCCATCCGCCCGGCATGCCGCGCGGGCTGATCGAAGTGGTGGTGGAAGCCCCGGGCGGCAAGATGCGCGTGCTGACCACGCACCTCGAATACTATTCACCCCTGCAGCGCATGGCCCAGGTCCAGCAGATCAAGTACCTGCACTGGGAAGCCTGCGAGCGCGCCAAGATCTTCCAGCCTGATCCTTCGCTGGACCCGCCCTACCAGCTGGGCTTTCGGCCTGGGACGGCGATCTACTGCGGCGACTTCAATTTCAATCCGGACGATCCGGACTACCAGGAACTGCTGGCGCCGGACCCTAACCTGTCGCTGCCCCTGGTCGACGCGTGGCGCCACAAGCATCCCAACGTGGCGCGCGCGCCCACGGCCGGCCTGCACGGCTTCAAGTGGCCCGAGCGGGCCGACTGCTACGACTACTTCTTTGTCACCGAAGACCTGGCCGGGCGGGTGCAGGATGTGCAGGTGCAGTCGGAGACGGCGGCCTCGGATCACCAGCCGATTGTGCTGGATTTGAGCTAACGGGATCGTTAGCCTGGGTTCTGTCGTCCTGGCGAAGGCCAGGACCAATAGCGCGTTCTCTCAATGGCATGGTTCCACTCTGCGCAGGCGCGCCATGGGTCCTGGCCTTCGCCAGGACGACGGGCTAGGGGTACTAGCGACACTCAGGCTGCTCACGCAGCAGAACCTCAAGCCGCATCCTTCTGCGGCCTTGCATGCCGGTGATACAAGAACTCCAGCACCCGCGTGCGATACGCCATGTAGCGCGGGTCAGTGGCCAGCGCCACGCGCTCGCGCGGGCGCGCCAGCTCCACCTTGACGATCTCGCCGATCGTGGCCGCCGGTCCATTGGTCATCATGACGATGCGGTCCGACAGCAGCACCGCTTCATCCACATCGTGCGTGACCATCACCACCGTCGATCCGGTCTCACCCACGATGCGCAGCAGTTCATCCTGCAGGTGCGCGCGCGTCAGGGCGTCGAGTGCGCCGAACGGTTCGTCCATCAACAGCACCTTGGGCTCCATCGACAGGGCGCGCGCGATCCCCACGCGCTGCTTCATGCCGCCCGAGATTTCATTGGGCCGCTTGGCGGCCGCCGCCGACAGCCCCACCAGCGCCAGCGCTTGCGCCGTGCGTTCGCGCAGCCGGGCGGCCGGCTCGCGGGCGCCGAACACGCGCTCCACCGCCAGGTACACGTTGTCGAAACAGGTCAGCCACGGCAGCAGCGAGTGGTTCTGGAACACCACCGCGCGTTCCGGCGACGGGCCGGCGATCTCGCGCCCGGCGCAGATCAGGGCGCCGCTGCTGGCCCGGGTCAGGCCGGCGATCAAATTCAACAGCGTCGACTTGCCGCAGCCGGAGTGCCCGATCAGGGTGATGAATTCGCCCTGCGCCACCGCCAGGTTGATGCGCGTGAGCGCGTGGAAGGCGCCCTTGCGCGTGTCGAACACCATCTCGGCATCGCGCACATCGATGAACTTCGGATTGGTCATGATCAGCTCCCCGCTTCTTCATACGTAAATGTCTTGGCCACGGCCACCAGCAACTGTTCGAGCGCCAGCCCGACCACGCCGATGATGACGATGGCAATCAGGATGTGCGCGACGTTCAGGTTGTTCCACTCGTCCCAGACCCAGAAGCCGATGCCCACGCCGCCGGTCAGCATCTCGGCCGCGACGATCACCAGCCAGGCGGTGCCAATGGCCAGGCGCACGCCGGTCAGCATGTGCGGCAGCACGGAAGGCAGCAGGATGCGGGTGAAGATCTTCCACTCGGACAGCTTGAGCACGCGCGCGACGTTCATGTAATCCTGCGGGACGCGCTGCACGCCGGCGGCGGTGTTGAGGATCATCGGCCAGATCGAGCAGATGAAGATCGACCAGATCGCGGCCGGATGGGCGGCCTTGAACAGCAGCAGGCCAATGGGCAGCCAGGCCAGCGGCGAGACGGGCTTTAACAGGCTGACGATGGGGTTGAGCATGCCGGCCAAAAAGCGCGAGCGGCCGATCAACAAACCCAGCGGGATGCCCACCACCGCCGCCAGGCCGAAGCCGGCCGCCACGCGCTTCAAGGACGCGTAGATGTTCCAGCCGATGCCCTGGTCGTTCGGTCCATTGCGGTAGAACGGGTCGGCAAACAGGCGCGTCGCTTCTTCCCACGTCGCGGCCGGGGTTGGAAAGCTGCTGTTGTGGGTGGCGACGACCTGCCACGCCAGCAGCAGGAGCAGCATGCCGAGGACGGGCGGCAGCACGGCCAGCACCAGCGGGCGCAGCGCCGGTTTGCCGGAGGCGAGCGCCACGCCCTGGCTGGCCAGGCGTTCGCTGCGGGTGCGCTTTTCGGGTTCGATCGTCAGCACGGATTCGAGGACTGCACTCATGTCGGTCTCCTTGGGTCAGACTTTGATCTTGAAAGCGTCGGCGTAGGCCTTGGGATTCTTCGCGTCCCACACGACCCCGTCGATCATCTTCACCGTGCGCTGGGCGGACGCAGGCACGCTGACCCGCGCCAGCGCGGCCGCTTCCTTGTACAGGGCGACCTGGTTGACGCTGGTGGCGGTGGCCAGGTAGTCCGGCTCGCCCTTGAGCAGCCCCCAGCGCTTATGCTGGGTCATGAACCACATGCCGTCGGAGAGATACGGGAAGTTGACCATGCCGTCGTTGAAGAACTTCATGCAGTGCTTGTCGTCCCAGGTCTTGCCCAGGCCATTCTGGTAGCGCCCCAGGATGCGCTGGTTGATCACGTCCACCGAGGTGTTCACGTAGGCCTTGTCGGCGATCGTCTGGGCCATCTTCAACTTGTTCTGCAGGCCGGCATCGATCCACTTGGACGCTTCCAGCACGGCGGCCACCAGGGCGCGCGCGGTGTTGGGGTACTTCCTGACCCACTCTAACGTGGTGCCCAGGGTCTTCTCCGGATGGTCCTGCCAGATGTCCTGGGTGGTGGCGGCGGTGATGCCCACACCGTCCACGATGGCGCGGTGGTTCCACGGCTCGCCCACGCAGTAGCCATCCATGTTCCCGACCCGCATATTGGCCACCATCTGCGGCGGCGGCACGGTGATCACCTTGGCCCCTTTCATCGGGTCGATGCCGTAGGTGGCCAGCCAGTAGTACAGCCACATGGCGTGCGTGCCGGTCGGGAAGGTCTGGGCAAAGGTGTATTCGCACTTTTCGGCTTGCATCAGCTTGGCCAGCGATGGGCCATCGACGGCGCCCTTGTCGGCCAGCTTCTTCGACAGGGTGATGGCCTGGCCGTTGTGGTTCAGGTTCATCAGGATCGCCATGTCCTTCTTGGGCCCGCCCACGCCCATCTGCACGCCGTACACCAGGCCATACAGCACATGGGCGGCGTCCAGTTCGCCGTTGACCAGCTTGTCGCGCACGCTGGCCCAGGAGGACTCCTTGGTCGGCACGATCCTGATGCCGTACTTCTTGTCGAAGCCCAGCACGGACGCCATGACGACCGAGGCGCAATCGGTCAGGGGGATGAAGCCGACGCGGACTTCTTCTTTTTCCGGCTTGTCGGAACCGGCGGCAAAGGCGCCGCCACCGGCCAGGCCAGACAGGCCGGCCACTGAGGCGGTGGCGCTGGCCTTGATCAGGGTACGACGGGTTGCATTGATGTGCTTGGTGCTGTGGCTCATGTGTTCCCTCGGTTAGCTTGTCGGCAGTGCCTTTGCGCTCTGCAGCGCGCGCCAGCCCTTGCAAGCTATTCAGCAATTGCTGTGCCAGCGTGGCAACGACGAGAACAAGGAGGGGAACAGCAGGAAATGGATGAGTTTTGGCGGTGCGCAGGCATCGGCGCAGCACCAGAATGGCGCTGCGCGGCAGTTCGGGGTGCGCTCAGTTGCGCTTTTTCGGCGCAGCGGCGTCGGGCTGGGCGGGCTTGGCCTTGCTGCCGATGCGACTTTCTTTTCCGGCGATCAGGTTGCCGATATTGGTGCTGTGGCGCATCAGCAGAAGCGAGCACATGGCGATGATGGCGAACAGCTTGATGTCGATGCCGAACAGCAGCGCGTAGTAGAACGGGGCGAACACGGCCGACACCAGCGCGGCCAGCGACGAATAGCGGAAGGCGTAGGCGACGATCAGCCAGGTGGCCAGCGTGGCCACGCCCAGCCAGACATTCAGGCCCAGCAGCACGCCGGCGGCGGTGGCCACGCCCTTGCCGCCCTCGAAGCGGAAGAACACCGGCCACAGGTGGCCGAGGAACACGGCCAGCGCCACGAAGGCGATGGTGGAGTCGGACAGATCGTAGCGGTCGGCCAGCATCAGCGCGCCCCAGACCGCGATCCAGCCCTTGGCGGCGTCGCCGATCAGGGTGGCGATGGCGGCCTTCTTGTTACCGCTGCGCAGGACATTGGTGGCGCCGGGGTTTTTCGAGCCATAGGTGCGCGGGTCGGCGGCGCCGAACACGCGGCTCATGACGACGGCAAAGGAAATCGACCCGATCAGGTAGGCGGCGACGATAAACAGGAGGGAAATCATGGTGGTCCTTGGATGAAATAGGAACGTTGAGGAACGTTGGCTAGGCGATGGCGCAGTGGACCGGGCGGGCCGCCAGCACGCGCGTAAGCACCTCGGGGGCGATGCCGACCAGGTAGCCGCGCCGGCCGCCGTTGATATAAATGGTTTCCAGTGCCAGGATCGACTCCTCCACGTAGACCGGCATGGCCTTCTTGGTGCCGAACGGCG
>JBKHWY010000383.1:0-2305 GCA_046566285.1 Gammaproteobacteria bacterium
CGAGCAGCGCTACAGCAGTGTGCTGAGCGGCGCCGAGTTATTCCTGCAGGACCACAAGGTCAACGGCACGCGCATCCTGCCGGGCGTGGCCTATCTCGAAATGGCGCAGGCGGCCATGCGCCTGGCCGACCCGGACTGCGCGGGCGGGCCGCTGCAAATCAGGAACGTGGTGTGGGCCCGGCCCTTGACCGTGACTGAGGCGCCCGTCACGGTGCACGTTGGCCTCAAGCGCGAGGAGGGCGGAGTCGCCTACGAAGTCTATTCCGGTACCCGCGCCGAGGCGCTGGTGCACAGCCAGGGACGTATCGTGGCCGGAGCCTCATCCGCGCCGGCCGCGCTGGACCTGGCCCAGATCCAGGCGCGCCTGGCGGCTGGCGCCCGCAGCGTCGAGCGTCACTACGCCCTGTTCACCCGCATGGGCATCGACTACGGGCCGGCGCACCGGGCCATCGAGGCGCTGTACGCGGGCGCCGATGGCCAGGTCCTGGCCCGCGTGGCCGTGCCCGAATCGGTGGCGGGATCGCACACGCAATTCATGCTGCACCCGAGCGTGCTCGATGCCAGCCTGCAGGCTTGCCTGGCGGCGGGGGACGATGGCGAGGGCGCTTTGCCGGCGCTGGTGCCGTTTGCTCTCGACAGCATCGCGCTGCCGCAAGGCGCGTTCGCGCCTGCGCGCGCAGCCTGGTGGGTGTGGGCCCGTCCATCCCAGCCTGCGCACGCTTCCCCGGCCGCGCGCATGACGCAGCCCTTCGACCTGGACCTGTGCGATGACGACGGCGTCGTGCACGCCGCCCTGCGCGGCCTGTCGTTCCGCGCCATCGGCGCCGCCGTCGCCGCCACCCATGCCGCCGCCGGCCTGCTGCTGGCCGCGCCGGAGTGGGTCGAGCATGCCGTTCCCGCGAGCGCTCCCGCTGCGCCCTCCGCGCACCAGGTGCTGCTGGCCGGCTTCGCCGACAGCGGCGCGCCCGCCTGGCCGCTGGCCCAGTTGCAGGCGCTGGCGGCCGGCGCGGCCACGCCGATGGCGTTCATCGACCTGGACGCCGGCGCCCCCGGCGTCACCGAGCCGCTGGCCCGCCGCGTTGAAGCGCGTGCGCTGGCGCTGCTCGACGCCGTGCGCCAGGCCATGCGCGACAGCGCCACCGCCTCCGGACGCCGGCTGCTGCAAGTGGTGGTGCCGGACGATGGCAAAGGGCAGCTGTACCAGGCCTTCGCCGGCCTGCTCAAGACCGCGCGGCTGGAGGGCGCCAAGCTGGACGCCCAGCTGATCGCAGTGGAGCGGCAGGTGGCGGCGAGCACGCTGGTTGAACAGCTGGCGCACAGCGCCAGGAACCCGGACGTCGTCCAGTTCCGCCATGCCGGCGGGCGCCGCCTGGCCGCCGTGCTGACCGAGCTGCCGCTACTTTCCGGCGCGCCGCAAGCGCCGTGGAAGGAGGGTGGCGTCTACCTGATCACCGGCGGGGCCGGCGGCTTGGGTCGCATCTTCGCGCGCGAAATCTGCGCGCGCCTGCACCGCGTAACCCTGGTGCTGAGCGGGCGCTCGCTGCTGTCGCCCGAGGCCGAGCAGGCCCTGAACACCTTGCGCCGCGACGGCGTCACGCTCGACCACCGCCGCCTGGACGTGGCCGACGGCGCGGCGGTGGCGGCGTTGGTGGCGGACATCGGCCAGCGGTATGGCCAGCTGAACGGCGTGCTGCACTGCGCCGGTGTCAACCGCGACAACTACATCGCCCGCAAGGACGGCACCGAACTGTGCGCCGTGTTCGGCCCCAAGGTCGCCGGCGCCATCAACCTGGATGTGGCCACGCGCGCGCTGCCGCTGGACCTGTTCGTGCTGTTCTCGTCCACCGCCGCCGCCCTGGGCAACGTGGGGCAGGCCGACTATGCCACCGCCAATGCCTTCATGGACCAGCTGGCGCAGCGCCGCAGCGCGACGCCGGACCGGCACGGACGCACGCTGTCGATCAACTGGCCGCTGTGGGAGGAAGGCGGCATGCACATCGACGCGGCCACGGCCCGCATGCTGGAAGAACGCATCGGCATGACGGCCCTGCGCAGCGCGAGCGGCATCGAGGCTTTCTACCGCGCGCTGGCATCGAACCGCCCGCAGGTGCTGGTGATGGAAGGGCAGCTCGAGCGCATGCGCGCACGGTTGCTGGGCGCTCCGAGTGCACCTGAGGTGCCGGAGCAGGTGCCCGCTCCGGCTGCGGCTCCAGCCGCGGCGCCGGCCGCTGATGGTCAGGCGCGCGACAAACTGGAAGCGGCGCTGCTGCAGATCGCCGCGCGCCTGCTCAAGCTGGATGCCAGC
>JBKHWY010000383.1:2315-4896 GCA_046566285.1 Gammaproteobacteria bacterium
GACCTCGATGCGCGCACCCAGCTGAGCGAATACGGCTTCGATTCGATCGCCTACACGGGGCTGGCCAATCGCATCGGCGAGCAATACGGCATCGACCTGTCGCCCGCGATCTTCTTCGATTTCCCCACTGTCGCGGGCATCGCCGGCTATCTGATCGAGCAGCATCCGGCCAGCTTCGCCGCCGCGCCTGCGCCGGCCGCGCCACCGGCTCCTGTGGCGGCTCCTGTGGCGGCCCCGCCGGTGGTTCCCGCAGTGGTGCCTGTAGTGACACCGCCAGTGCCGGCCCTCGCGTCCACGCCGCGCAGCGAGCCGATCGCCGTGGTCGGCATGAGCGGCAGCTTCCCGATGGCGCCCGACCTTCAGAGCTTCTGGAACAATCTCGAACAGGGCAGGGACTGCATCGGCGAGATTCCCCTGCAGCGCTGGGACTGGCAAGCGATCCACGCCGACCCGGCCGACAAACCCAACAGCTCGGACGTCAAGTGGGGCGGCTTCATGGATGGCGTCGACGAATTCGATCCGCTGTTCTTCGGCATCTCGCCGCGCGAAGCGCTGATGATGGACCCGCAGCAGCGCCTCCTGATGACCCATGTGTGGCAGGCCATCGAGGATGCCGGTCATGCGCCGTCGTCGCTGGCCGGCAGCAGCACGGGCGCGTTCATCGGCACCGCCAGCACCGGCTACGACAGCGTGCTGCAGCGCGCCGGCCTGCCCATCGAAGGCTTCAGCGCCACCGGGGTGGTGCCGTCGGTCGGCCCCAATCGCATGAGCTACCTGCTGGACCTGCGCGGGCCCAGCGAGCCGATCGAGACGGCCTGCTCGTCCTCGCTGGTGGCGATCCACCGCGCCGTGCTGGCGATCGAGGCGGGCGACTGCGAGCAGGCCATCGTCGGCGGCGTCAACACCATCGTTGCCCCGGATCTGCACATCAGCTTCAACAAGGCCGGCATGCTGGCCAAGGACGGACGCTGCAAGACCTTCTCCAGCACGGCCAACGGCTATGTGCGCGGCGAGGGCGCGGGTGTGCTGTTCCTCAAAAAACTGTCGGCGGCCCAGGCCGATGGCAACCATATCTACGGACTGATTCGCGGCAGCGCCGAGAACCATGGCGGGCGCGCCAACTCGCTGACCGCGCCCAATTCGCGCGCCCAGGCCGAGGTGCTGGTCAAGGCCTACCGCAAGGCCGGCATCCACCCGGCTACCGTGACTTACCTGGAAGCCCATGGCACCGGCACGCCGCTGGGCGACCCGGTCGAGGTGAACGGCATCAAGCAGGCCTTCGCCGGCATGGACGCGGCCGACGCATCGGCGCCGCCGTGCGCGCTGGCCTCGGTCAAGACCAATATCGGTCACCTGGAACTGGCCGCCGGTGTGGCCGGCGTCATCAAGGTGCTGCTGCAGATGCGTCACCGTCGCATCGCGCCCAGCCTGCACTGTGCGGAGCTCAATAGCCTGATCGACCTGTCCGGCACTCGCTTCCACGTGGCGCGCACGGCGCAGGACTGGACTGCGCTGCGCGACCCGAGCGGCGCCGAGTTGCCGCGCCGCGCCGGGGTCAGCTCGTTCGGTTTCGGTGGCGTGAATGCGCACGTGGTGCTGGAGGAGTACCTCGCGCCCACGCCGGCGGAGACGCCCTTGGCTAGTCCAGTGCTTATCGTGCTCTCGGCCCGCAATGCCGCCGCGCTGCGCCGCTACGCCGAGCGTCTGCACGATGCCGTCAGCGCCGAGCCGGCGCCGCCGCTGGCCGACCTGG
This sequence comes from Gammaproteobacteria bacterium, assembly GCA_046566285.1. Classification (GTDB taxonomy): domain Bacteria; phylum Pseudomonadota; class Gammaproteobacteria; order Burkholderiales; family Burkholderiaceae_D; genus Telluria_A. Next base: position 4,069 of record JBKHWY010000383.1, read on the forward strand.
CCTACACCCTGCAGGTCGGGCGTGATGCCATGGACGAGCGCCTGGGCGTGGTCGTGCGCAGCATCGGCGAACTGCGCGACAAGCTGCGCGCCTTCCTCGACGGGAAGGAGGACATCGAGGACCTGTACCTGGGCCAGGTGGGCCGCAACCGCGAGACCTTGGGCGCCTACGCCAACGACGAAGACCTGCAGCAGACCATGGCGCTGTGGATTGCCAAGGGCAAGTACGGGAAGTTCTTCGGCATGTGGGTCAAGGGCGTGTCGTTCGACTGGCGCAGCCTGCATGGCGCGGCGCCGGGCCGCCGCATCAGCGCGCCGACCTATCCGTTCGCGCGCGAAAAGCTGTGGCCCGCTGCCGCTGCAGCCGCAGCTGCTCCAGCCCCGGCGCCTGTGCCAACGCCGCCGGCCGCCATCGCCGACCCCGTTCTGGAAGCCCTGCAGGCGCTCGAGCGCGGCGTGGTCAGCATCGACGACGCCATCGGCGCCATCGTCCACATGGGCGCCGGCCCGCAGCACGGACTCGCATCGACGACATTCGAGGAAACAACGTGAACCACACTTTCAACACCGTCGCGGAAATCATCGCCGCCTACCAGGCCAACGAGGTGTCGCGCAGCGACGTTGCGCGCTGGCTCGAGCAGCGCCGCCAGCCCAGCGGCCACCTCGCCAAGCCGTCCGCCATCGCGCTGCAGCCGCTGGACAGCTATGTCGGTCCGGTTGAAAGCGCAGCACTGCCTGGCCGCCCGATCGTCGCGCTGACGCCGCTCGACGGCGGCGTGCCAGCGGCTGACGAGACTCCGGCAGCTCGCGCAGCCTGCGCGATCGACCT
>JBKHWY010000384.1:0-4845 GCA_046566285.1 Gammaproteobacteria bacterium
GTTGAAGATGCGCGCGGCATTACGCTCGGACTTGGCCACGGGGCCGGTGTGGTCGAGCAGCTGGCCGAGTTCTTCCACGGCGTTGCAGACGTCGGCGCGCAGCATGTTCTCGCCAAAGAACTGGTGGAACATCTGCCCGATCGGCGACTTCAGGAAGGCCACGCCGCCCGAGTGACCCGGGCAGTGCCACGAGTAGGAGCCGTCGTTGGCGTAGTGGACCAGCGCGCGGAAGAACGGCGGGGCCAGCGAATCGAGGTAGGACTTGGCTTCGCGGATGATGTGGCGCGCCACGAATTCCGGCGTGTCCTCGAACATGTGGATGAAGCCGTGCAGCTCGCGCAGGATGTCGTTGGGGATGTGGCGCGAGGTGCGCGTCTCGCCATAGATGTAGATCGGGATGTCCGAGTTCTTGTGGCGGATCTCCTGCACGAAGGCGCGCAGCGCGGCCAGGGCCGCATCGACTTCGGCGTCGCTGCCTTCGCCGAATTCCTCATCGTCGATGGACAGCACGAAGGCCGACGCGCGCGACTGCTGCTGCGCGAACTGGGACAGGTCGCCATAGCTCGTCACCCCGACCACTTCCATGCCTTCTTTTTCCATCGCCGCGGCCAGCGCACGGATGCCCAGGCCGGACGTGTTCTCGGAACGGAAATCCTCGTCGATGATGACGATGGGGAAACGGAATTTCATGGGCATCTCCAATGCGAAGCGCCGTGAGCGTCATCCGCGCCTGTCGCAGGCGCAGACGCCGTTCACGGCACCAAAAAAAGCGTTGAACGAGCAGCGTGATAACAAGGCCATGCTGCAAGAAAGCGCGGATTTTCGCAGAAATGTCCGCGCTTCGGGGAAAAACTTTGGCCGGTGCCGCCGCCTAGGGTAGCGAGAAGCGAACTCGGCTGGCGCACCCTTGCTCAGTGTCCGCCGCCCAGCAGTGCGCCGAGCGGATCGACGTGCAGCCAGGCGAAGATCCCGAGCAGCACGCCCACGGCGGCCACGCCATAGGCCAGGCCCATCAGCCACTTCTTGCGGGTCAGGAGAGTGATGGCCGCCAGCGAGATCGCGATCTGTTCGGCCGTGGTAGCCAGCGCCCACTGGTGGTGCTCGTGCAGCTTGACGTCCGACTTGTGGTTCCACTCGTCCGACTTGGCGTCAAGCGCTTCGGCCTGCTTCTTGATCTCTTCCTTCTCGCTCTTGTAGCGCGCCACTTCGGCCTCGTACTGCGCGCGGTTCACGCCCGGCAGCGACATCGCCATCTCGGCCATGTTCTGCTTGTTGGACTTGGCCTGGTAGTAGTTCCAGCTGTTGGTGGCGTTGGTCTTTTCGATGGCCGCGTTGTTCTTGTACATTGCGGCGTCGTTCTGGGTGGCGCCGCCCTGGTAGCCGAACATCGCGCCGACCGTGGCCAGGATGGCCGTCATGACGGCGATATTGTTGGAGAAGCTGTCGCTGCCGTGGGCGGCGTGTTCGACCGCGTGGTCGTGCGGGCCGTGTACGTGAAATCCGTGTCCTGACATGGGTTCGAATAGAAAGAGTTAAGCGGTGAGGTCAAGCGGTGGTGTAGCGTTCCAGCGTGACGAAGGCGTAATCGAGCTTGCTCCCTTCGGAATGCTGCGCATCGCGCGCGCTTTCCTGCCATTCGCTGGGATTGATCTCGGGGAAAAAGGTATCGCAACCGAAGTCGCCGTCGATCTCGGTCAGCTCGATGGTGGTGGCGATCTTCATGGCTTCGGCAAAGATCTGGCCGCCGCCGATCACGAACACCTTGGGCGCGCCCTCGCACAGGGCGATGGCCGCCTCCAGCGACGCCGCCGTTTCCACGCCATCGTGCTGCCAGCCGGCGTTGCGGGTGACGACGATGTTGCGGCGGTTGGGCAGTGCGCGGCCGATCGAATCGAAGGTCTTGCGGCCCATGACGATGGGGTGGCCGCTGGTGATGCGCTTGAAGTGCGCCAGGTCTTCGGGCAGGCGCCAGGGCAGCTGGTTGTGGATGCCGATACCGCGCCGGGTATCCATGGCGACGACGAGGGTGATGATGGCCACTGCGACTCCTGACTGCTTGTGCGAGAGCCGCATTATCCAACAGAACGGCGATGGTCGCCAACAGGGGCGGTGCTGGCGACCGGGCGCGCTACATGGTCAGAAGCTTGACTATTTGCTCGGCGAGTGCCGCCACCGAGGCGATGGCCGCGATGGGGAGCGCGATGGCGGCGGCGACGATTGCGGGGCTGTTTGGCGCAGGCGGTTGGCCGCTGTCGGTGACGCCGGGCTGGCCCGGCAAGGCCACGAGCAGGAGCGAGTAGATGGTGTTGACGTAGGGGACGAAGGCCAGGAGGACGGACCAGCCAGACCATCCGATATCGCGCACGCGCCGGTAGGCAAGCATCATGTTGAGGGTGAGGGCGCCCAGCAAGGCGACGCAAGCCAGTGCCAGCGCGCCGGTCAGGAAGAGATAGAGTGCGCAGTACGCAGGCACGAACGTCGCGAAGGAGTAGGCAAAGTAGCGTACGCGTCCGATCCGGCTATGTACCTCGAACAGGCTGGGGGTCTGGTAGGCGACGTCGGCGTCCAGGGATGGCAGGACCGCGGCAGAGTTCATGAAAGCTCCGTAGGTGGTTGACGGGACCTGCGCGCCAACTGTCGTCAGCGCGGCAGACCGTCATTTTGTATCCACCAAGAAACCTTGCTTTGCGCGAACCCAACAGCCTGGTCAGACCGCCACCTGCGCCTTGATATGCGGGTGCGACTCGTAGCCGACGATCTCGAAGTCCTCGAATTTATAGTCGAACAGGGAATCCGGCTTACGACGGATGACCAGCTTGGGCAGCGCCATCGGCTCGCGCGCGAGCTGCAAGTCGATCTGCTCCATGTGGTTCGAGTACAGGTGGCAGTCGCCGCCGGTCCAGACGAAGTCGCCCACTTCCAGGTTCGCCTGCTGGGCCATCATGTGGGTCAGCAGCGCGTAGGACGCGATATTGAAGGGTTTGGTCACATTGTCAGAACTCAGAGATTCTGTACTCATAGGCTGCTCTTTGGTCTTGGACAAACTATCTCTCTCAATGATAATGGTCGCTCTAGCTGCATGAGGTCCAACCGGCCGCTGTGGGTAAGTGGGGGTAAGCTGTGTGCGGGGCGTGTACAACGGGTTCATGTTGTGCACCCCCGTGCACAGCTTATCCCCACGGTGTTGGGCGGGTGCTCGCCCAACATATCCACAGCCGGTAAGTGCGAATTTTCTTGCTGAACACATAATGGTAAGCCATCAACAGGTGCGCCTATTACCGCAAACGTCCCTTTTGCACTTTTAGAACAGGCTGTGCTGAGTTCGCCCGTCGGCGCTGTCCATTGCGCGAGACTGATGAGAGATCTACGTCCTTGAGAAGATCCGGAAGTGTCACGCCGAGCGCTAAACATAAACTAGTTAGTGTCAAAAGAGATGGGTTCGCAATCCCACGCTCAATCTTGGAGACAAAAACTCGGTCGACCTCCGCTGCGAACGCAAGACCCTCTTGACTCATTTTTGAGGAGATTCGTAGACGCTTCAACGTCCTGCCAACAGCCGTGCACACCGGATCCCTGTGTTCGATATTTTTTTCGGGTGTCGAGGTCATGGCTGGCATGATGCCCGCGGACCACGGTTCTTACTATGTACTATACGCTACATTTAAATGTAGTGTATAGTCTACAAACGTTACTACAGCGCTGCGCTTGCGCACCAGTGAGCGGTACTTCCTCTGGTTTGCCGCACTATGCGCAGCCGGGCTCTTATATTGGAAGGTATTACAAGTGTTCCATGCTTACGACAACTGGGAAGACAGCGATCGTTTAGAAGTGATACGCCAGATGTTTCAACAGCCGGGCTTACGCAGATATCGGTTTTTTGAAGTGCCTCTGAATTCGCAAATATTTCATTTAGATATTTCCCCTGTGGGGGGGTATGGTCCGCAGCAGCGCTTCATATTCGATAAGGTTGAGGACATTTTTGATTTCTGTCTTTGCGAGAAAATTTCTGATTTTCGGATTCATGTTCAAACGCGGCGAGATGGTAGAGGAAATTTCCAGTTAAAGCGAATTGTTAAGATTTTGGAAGGGGCCGTAGCCGAAGGCGGGTTTGCGCGAATTTTTGTAGCGGCCGACGGGTCAGTCGAGAAAGATGATTTCCTTGAGGTAAGTGGGGAAGATATCGTTGCTCCGCGCTGTGTTTGGTCGGAGGCAAAGGAATTTGACCCGGGTTTCTAAGGACGTCAGCATTTAAGTTGTGCAAGCGTAAATGTGCATGCTATTAAACTAAAGTTGTGTGGCATGGAGGTCGCTCTAAATGACGGAGACCCGTGGTTTCGCATGGGTACTTATGGTTTTTTTATTGTTCTTAGGCTCGTAAGCTTCGCGGTTTGAGGCGAAGGTAGATGCGGTAGAAAGATCGTTTTACATTTCCGCTCCTATCCCCAGCAGTCGGAGTGTTTGTCAAACGTGAAAATGGGATCGTGCTATGACCGAATATGACGAAAGCGAGTACGCGAAAGTTCCGTCAGATTTTCCTCGTGGCGTCTCGACCGGCGCGGTTCCGGGTACTCAGCTGAAAATCCTTGTAGTGCAGTACAAAGGTACGTTCTACCCTGCGGGGTCTACGCCTCCTGAGGTGTATGAGCGTTGGATAGGCTGTGAAGAGATTGCGCAAGACCTCGCTTCTGAAGCCAAGCGAGATAAGGCCGACAAGTTGACGCGTCGGACCGAATCCGAGATGCTCCAATGGTACTTGGACATATTGAGTAAATCTTGGATGACATTGAGCGAAGCAAAGTGGATTGTTCGGCGCATGGGAGATATCCTAAATTGGTCAGTTCCCAT
>JBKHWY010000385.1:0-4825 GCA_046566285.1 Gammaproteobacteria bacterium
GTGGAGTTGCACTACACCTGGCGCAACGGTGATAGCGAGATGCATCAGCGCCAGATCGCGGTTTTTGTTCCCAACACGACGTCCCAAAACAAGGCATTGCTCCTGACCGGCACCAGTCACGGCGCATTCAAAGACGAGTGGAACACGGCATTCGAGACCATGGTTAGCAGCGTTCGACTCAATGCGGCCATGTCCGACGCGGCTCATGGCGAAGATGCTTCGCGCGCGGCGCAGGGGTTCTAGGCATGACGCACGGCGCAGGACGCGTAGGTGATCCCATTGCGCATACCCATGCATTCGGTGGGCTGCTGGTTGGCTTGGCGGTCGGCGCCCTCGCCGGCGCCGCCATCATTGCCACTGGCGGTCTGGCCCTGGTGGCGGTGGCTGGGGCAGTCGCCGTCACGGCCGGTGCTGCCGGCGTCGGTGAAGTCGTCGGTTCGATGAGTATCGTCGACTCCGTCCTCGGGGCCAATGTCACTGGACAGGTCAACACGGGCTCATCAAACGTTTTCATAAATGGCCGCGCTGTGGCGCGTGCCCACCTGGACGTGGCCGTGTGTTCCAGCCACGGCCCTGCTCCGCAACCGATTGTGCAAGGGTCGGGTACCGTGTTCGTCAACAGGCAGCCCCTTGCGCGGATTGGCGACATGGTGGCTTGCAGCGGGAAGATCTCGGCAGGATCGAAGAACGTGTTCGTGGGCGGGTCCACGGCCACGACCGACCCCGACTTGATCAAGCCCGAAGTGCCAGACTGGATACACCACACCTTGCTGGGCGCCGGTCTGGTCAGTGCCACTATTCTTGCAGGGCCGCTCGTCGCAGTGGTCGGGTTGGCCGGCGGAATGGTGGGTGGCAAATCTGGGCAATATTTAGGTGGGAAGCTGTTTGGCGAGGGGTCGGACGGCCAGAAGGCCATGATGCTTGCCGGTAGCTTTTTTGGAGGTGTTGCTGGCGCCAAAGGTGGTCTGGCCCTAGGCAACAAGTTTATTCCGAACCCTTCAGGCTCCGCCGCGGCTTTTGTCAAAAGCGGACAGCCGGGCCTGGCGCGGTTCGGCGCCAAGGAGCGTCCAAACGAGACTCGATGTAAGTGTGGCGAACCGATTGATGTGATCACTGGCGAAGTGATCATGGAACAAACCGACTTTGCCTTGCCGGGCGTGTTGCCAATCGTTCTGCGGCGCGTGCACAACTCGGGAAACCCTGTCGGGACGCTATTCGGCAACGCCTGGGCCAGCACGTGGGGCCAATGGCTGGACGTCAGCGGCGACGAACTGGTGTATCACGCGGAGGATGGCGCCTCCATGCGCTTTACCATTCCCGCGATGGGCGCAAGCAGCACGCATGCGATCTACCCGGCCTTCCGCCTGACCCGCCACGCGGGCCACTTCCTGGTTGAGCGACGACATCAGCCTACCTTGCGTTTCGAGCAAGGGGAGGGAACGCGCTGGCGTCTGACGGCGATCTCGGACCGCAATGCTAACGCGATTGCGCTGGTCTACGATGGTGCCGTACTGAGCGAAGTGCGCCACAGTGCCGGTACGCGCCTCAAGGTTGACACCCGCGAACAGGCGATCACACGTATCAGCCTGGTCCACCCTGAGGGCGGCCAAACCACGCTGACCAGCTATGTCTATCATCCGGACGGCGAACTGGCCGGCATCATCAACAGCAGCGGCCTGCCGCTCACGTACACCTACGACAGCGCGCACCGCCTGACGCGCTGGAAGGACCGCAACGGTGTGTGGATCGGCTACCGCTACGACGACCGTGGCCGCTGCGAGCAAACCGATGGCGGTGCCGGTGGTCACCTGACAGGCCGTCTTGCCTACGATGACGCACGAAAGGTCAACACCTATACGGATTCACTGGGCCATTCGACTGCGTATCACTACAACGACGCGTGGCAGGTGATCAAGCAGGTCGATCCTTGCGGCGGTGTCAGCGAGTTCGACTACGATGCGCACCAGAATCTCGTCGCAACCATAACGCCGGCCGGCGCGATCATGCGGTGGGCCTACGATGCGCGCGGCAACATGATTGGCCACATCGACGCAGCCAATCGTGAAACCGTCATTGCCTATGATGAGCGTGACATGCCGGTCGCCATCACCGCACCGGATGGCGAACGTGTCGAGCGCACTTATGATGACCGCGGCAACCTGATCCAGGTAGGCCAGGCTGGCGCCTTGACGCGCTTCGAGCATGACGACAAGGGCAATGTGGCGCGTGTCATCAACCCGGACGGCGCGATCGCCACCTTCGTGCACGATGCCCGCGGCCTCCTGGTCAGCGCTACCGACTGGCTTGGCAATCCGACCCATATGACGCGCGACGACCTCGGCCGTGTCACCTCGCGTGTCGATCCACGGCAGGGCGTCAGCCGGTACCTGTACAACGTCGAGGGCCAGCTGCTGGAGGTCGCGCTGCCAGACGGCAGCCGCCATCTCGCCAAGTACGACGCCGAAGGTAATTGCATTGCGCGTACCGACGCGCTTGACCGGGTCACTCACTACACGTACGGCGCTTTCGACCGACTGGCGCAGATCATCGAACCGAATGGCGCGATCACCCGCTACGAATACGACACCGAAATGCGCCTGTGTGCAGTCATCAATCCGAATGGCGAACACTGGCGCTATCTCAGGAACGCGAACGGGCAGGTTATCGCGGAAACGGATTTCAGCGGGCGAACGATCGAGTACGGCCTCAATCCGGACGGCCTGATCATCGAGAAACGTACGGCATCTGGCCAGCGCACGCGCTACCAGCGCAACCACGCAGGTCAGTTGCTCGAGCAAATCAGCAGCGAGGGCAGGACCCGGTATGCCTACGATGCCCTGGGCCGTTTGGCACGCGCCGCCAATGCCGACAGCGATATCGTTTTTGAGCGGGATTCGGCAGGCCGCATCGTGAAGGAAACCCAGAATGGCCGCAGCATCGCCAGCGGCTACGATCTGATGGGCCGACGGATCGCGCGCCTCAGTGAAAGCGGGCACAGCAGTACTTGGGAATTCGACGCCAAGGGCCTGCCACTTGAACTAACGCTGCCTGATGCGCAGACGTTCAGTTTCGTGCACGATGGCTGCGGTCGCGAAAGCATGCGCAAGCTGCCGGGCGGTGTCCGCGTCGATCAGCAATACGATGCGCTGAACCGCCTGACCCGGCAATGGGTGGGCATTTTGCCGGACTCTGGCAAATCCGGTCGTACGGTCCAGGAGCGTGCCGTGGAGTACGACGCCAACGGCAACCCAAGAAAGCTTGGGGACCTGAGCGCCGGTGTCGTCGACATTTGCTACAACACCGGCGGCCGGGTTGCGCAAGCGAGAAGCTCCGACAGCGACGAACAGTATGCCTACGATCTGGCAGGAAACCTGATCGACGCGATAAAGCATAGTGCACTGCTCAGCATGGACAACAGTAATGCCGAAGCACGCGGCCAGCGGATCCTCCAGCACGGCAGACTGATGCAAGCTGGCCGAGTCAAATATGACTATGACCTCGACGGACGCGTTATTCGGCGTACTGAAGGCAAGCGTTGGGGCCGCCACCAAACTTGGCAGTATGTATGGAATAGCGAAAATCGCCTCAAGCGTGTGGTCACCCCGACTGGCGATGCGTGGGAATATACGTACGATGCGTTGGGACGCAGACTGAGCAAGAAGCAGGTGCCCTCTACCGAGCGTGCGGAATTTACTGAGGTGACCTACCTGTGGGATGGCCACACGATTGCCGAAGAGCGTCGTTACAGAAGGAAGCCGGACGGCCTGGGTGGCACCAAAATCGTCGAGGAAAGCTGGGCAAGCTGGGACTACGAGCCAAACAGTTTCAGACCGCTCGCAAAGACCGAGACGATCCTGTGCAAGGGTAAGAAAACCAGCAAAACCTATGCGGTGGTGCTCGATCAGATCGGTACGCCGAAGGAGCTGATCGATGCCGATGGCGACCTCGCCTGGCAGGCCAAGACGAACGTGTGGGGTGAGATCGAGGCGGCCAGCGTCAGCAAGACCGATTGTCCGATCCGCTTTCAGGGTCAATATTTCGATACTGAATCGAAGCTGGCATACAACTGGCAGCGCTACTACGACGCCAGCACCGCACGATATCTGACGCCGGACCCGCTGGGGCTGGCGGGTGGTCCGAATCCATACGCGTACGTCGACAACCCCCTCAATTCGGTCGATCCTTTGGGGCTGGAGCAGTGTGAAGGACGTGCCACGCCGCTCGACATCGCCAATATGAAGGCGGCGGACATACCGAGCTTTAAGAGCGGAGGCTTCAACAAGTGGTTCGATGCGAAAACCAGCGAGGAGCTCGCATTGATGTACGAAAGACCCGCACTGCGCGAAAAGATCAAAGCCGGTTTGCGCGGCGATGGCGGCAAGCATGAGATGTTGATGGTTGCTGAGGCGCCCAAATGGAGCCAGTGGGGCGTAAAAGCCAAAGAGGTGCAGGAAGACTTCGCGATCCCGATTGCTGACTTGAACGAAGGAGGACTTGCCAACGGCTGGACGCATTCCACAGGCCTCAAGGGATCGACTGCGCCCGGATCGAAAACCGTTCATAATCAGCTACAGGAAATCATCCAAAACTCGAACAGCCTGCCTGAGTTTAAGACGAACATCCGACCGTGGGCTGACACTTGGATTACCGGCGGCTATGATGCGTTACCGCCGGGCTTTCACAACTAAATAGGGGAAACTATGGCGCGCCGCGATTATTCCGATGATGACGATTTTTACGAACAGAATTTTGAAAGAAAAGGAGTACTCTCGGTTTGGCTTGATCGAGAAGAGCCGACTCAAGAGGATGCCGAGGTGGACACTCT
>JBKHWY010000386.1:0-4812 GCA_046566285.1 Gammaproteobacteria bacterium
TCGAATCGAGGTGGCGGCACGAGAGGAAGAATGTCAGGCGACTGAAGGCCGGAGTGACGTTTTCGTCAGGACGAAGGCAACTTCCGTGGTGCCGACTGGCTCGCGCAGCCATCCTTGCGCAGCATAGAAGCGGTCCGTCCTGGTGGACGCGGTCGTGCTCAGGCGGATACGTTCATGGCCGATACACGACTGGGGTCCGACAGCACGTATTCAGTCACGGACAGGCGTATCTCCGACATGGCAGGGATATCGGCGCTGGTGGCGCGCCGGTATGCCGTCACTGCATCTCCATGATGATGGCGACGATATCGTCGCCATACGACACCAGCTTTTTCTCCCCCACGCCGCTCACGCCGCGCAGTTCATGCAGTGTGGCCGGCTTGGCCTTGGCGATCTCACGCAGGGTGGCGTCCCCAAAAATGATGTAGGCGGCCACGTTGTGCGCGCGTGCCGTCTCCATGCGCCAGCGTCGCAGGCGTTCGAAGATGGCCTGCTCGGACTTGGACAGATCCAGCTCCGCATAGCCTTTCGAAGGCGCGGTGCGCTTGGCCTTGGCCGGCTTCTGGTACTGGCGCAGGCGCACCTGGCGCTCGCCTTTGAGCACCGGGCGCGCGGCGTCGGTCAGCTTCAATGAGCTGTAGGCGTCGTGGTCCACTGCCAACAGGCCCAGCGCGATCACCTGGCGCACGATGGCGCGCCATTCGGCTTCGCTGCGGTCGGCGCCCACGCCGAACACCGACAATTCGGTGTGATGCCACTGCTTGATGCGGTCGGTCTCGATCCCGCGCAGCACGTCGATCACGTGGCCGGCGGCGAAGCGCTGGTCCACCCGGTACACGGCCGACAGCAGCTTTTGCACCGGCACGGTGCCGTCGAACGACACCGGCGGAATCAGGCAGGTGTCGCAATTGCCGCACGGGCCGGACTGTTCGCCGAAGTATTCCAGGAGACGCATGCGCCGGCAGCTGAGCGTCTCGCACAGCCCCAGCATGGCGTCGAGCTTCATCGACAGCACGCGCTTGAAGGTGTCGTCGGCGTCGGACTGGTCGATCATCTGGCGCTGCATGACCACATCCTGCAGGCCATAGGCCATCCAGGCGCTGGCGGGCATGCCGTCACGCCCGGCGCGGCCGGTCTCCTGGTAGTAGCCCTCGATGCTCTTCGGCAGGTCCAGGTGGCAGACAAAACGCACGTCCGGCTTGTCGATGCCCATGCCGAAGGCGATGGTGGCGACCATCACCAGGTTCTCTTCACGCAGGAAGCGCGCCTGGTTGGAGGCGCGTTTGGCGTGCTCCATGCCGGCGTGGTAGGGCAGGGCGCGGATGCCGTTCTCGTTCAGGAACTCGGCCGTCTCTTCGACCTTTTTACGCGACAGGCAGTACACGATGCCCGAGTCCCCGCCATGCGCGGCGGTGATGAAGTCCAGCAGCTGCTTGCGGCCGTTGTCCTTCTCGACGATTTGGTAGCGGATGTTGGGCCGGTCGAACGACGACACGAACTGGCGCGCATCTTCCAGCTGCAGGCGCAGGGCGATCTCGGCGCGGGTCTGCTGGTCGGCCGTGGCCGTCAACGCAATGCGCGGCACCTGCGGGAAGCGTTCGTGCAGGATCGACAGGCGGATGTACTCGGGCCGGAAATCGTGGCCCCATTGCGAGACGCAGTGCGCCTCGTCGATGGCAAACAGGGCGATGCGCGAGGCCTCGAACAGATCCAGGCAGCGCTGCGTCATCAGGCGCTCGGGCGCCACGTACACCAGGTCGATTTCGCCGGTGCGCACCAGCCGTTCGATGCGCAGGGTCTCTTCAAAGGTCTGGGTGGAGTTGAGAAAAGCCGCGCGCACGCCGACTTCTTCGAGCGCGTCGACCTGGTCCTGCATCAGGGCGATCAGCGGGGAGATCACCACGCCCACGCCGTCGCGCAGCAGGGCCGGGATCTGGTAGCACAGCGACTTGCCGCCGCCGGTGGGCATCAGGACGAGCGCATCGCCGCCGCTCGCCACGTGCTCGACGATGTCGGCCTGCTGCCCGCGAAACGCGGGGTAGCCGAAGACCGTCTGCAGCAGGTCGAGCGCGCGGGCGCTGATTCCGGGATCCATGATCTGTCCCACTCCTGACTGCCCCAATCCCTATTCCGCCCAGACGACCCAGCCGTAGTGGGCGCTGGCGATGACGACGATGCCGAACACGATGCGGTACCAGGCAAACACGGTGAAGTCGTGGCTGCTGATGTAGCGCAGCAGCCAGCGCACGCACAGGAAGGCCGAGATGAAGGCGGCCACAAAGCCCAGTCCGAACATCGGCACGTCAGCAGCCGAGAGGAGCTCGCGTTCCTTGAACAGTTCGTAGCCGGTGCCGGCCAGCAGGGTGGGGATGGCAAGGAAGAACGAGAATTCGGTGGCGACCTTGCGCGGCAGGCCAAACAGCATGCCTCCGATGATGGTCGAACCCGAACGGCTGGTGCCCGGGAACAGGGCGAAGGTCTGGGCGATACCGACCTTCAGCGCATCCAGTACGCTCATGTCGTCCACCGATCCGATCCGCTCGGTGGCGGGCTTCAAGCGGTTGCGGCGTTCCGCATACAGGATCACGAAGCCGCCGATAATAAAGGCCAGCGCCACCGGATAGGGCTTGAACAGCACCGCCTTGATCTTCTTGCCGAAGGCCAGACCCAGGATGGCGAAGGGCATGAAGGCGACCAGGATGTTGAACGCGAACCTGCGCGCCGCCGGATCGGACCCCAGTCCACCCACCACCTTGCCGATGCGCGCGCGGTATTCCCAGCACACCGCCAGGATGGCGCCTGCCTGGATCACGATCTCGAACACCTTGGCTTTGTCGTCCGTGAAGTTCAGCAGGCTGCCCGTCAGGATCAGGTGGCCGGTGGACGAAATGGGCAGGAATTCGGTGAAGCCTTCCACCAGGCCCATGATGATGGCTTTAAGCGCGAGAATGATGTCCATTGAGGGAGTGCGTAGATTGTCGTTGTGTTGGTCGTTGGGAGGGAGCTGCGTGATGCAATGACGCGCAGATGCCTGCGCTCGCGGGTCCGAAGCTTACCACGAGCGCCCCTCCCGCCGCCTGTTGTACTCACGTGTCCTGACAGTTTTCCGCCAGTTCAAGATGCTCGGCGCCATCCGCGGCCTGCGCGGCATGACGCACTGGACCCTGGTTGACTTCCGGTCACCAGGGCGCCGCATTCCTACTTCCAGGACTTCTGGAACCGCAAAGGATTGATTTCCGAGCCGGGCCGCAAGAAAATGGCATTTCATACGCTGCGTCACTATTACGATGAAGTGGAGCGTCGGTATATGCAAAAGTGATTGAGTGTTGCGAAATACTCATTAGATGAGCATCAACTTGCGATGCTAAAATAACAGGCATGACCAAGAAAATTCGCGCCGCGGCCGGCGCCACGCCCGCCCCCGCACCTACCCCCGCTCCCGTTAAACGCACGCGCCGTTCCAGCGGCGGCCTGACGCTTCGCGACGTCGCCGCCCTGGCCGGCGTGGCCCCGATCACCGCCTCGCGCGCGCTCAACACGCCGGACGCGGTGTCGCCCGCCATCCTCCAGCGCGTGCGCGAAGCGGTCGAGCGCACCGGCTACGTGCCCAATATGCTGGCCGGCGGCCTGGCCTCCAAGAAGAGCCGCCTGGTGGCGGCCGTGGTTCCGACCATCACCGGATCGGTGTTCCTGGAGATGGTGCAGTCGCTGACCGAATCGCTGGCCGCGTCCGGCTACCAGCTGATGCTGGGCCAGTCCGGCTATGAAAACTCGCGCGAGGACGCGCTGCTCGAGGCGATCATCGGCCGCCGTCCGGATGGCGTGATCCTGACCGGCATCATGCGCTCGCCCCAGGGCCGGCGCCGGCTGCTCGCCAGCGGCATTCCGGTGGTCGAAACCTGGGACCTGACGCCCACCCCGATCGACATGCTGGTTGGCTTCTCGCACGAGAAGATCGGCGCCGCCGTGGCCGACTACCTGCACCAGCGCGGCCGCCGCCGCGTGGCCACCATCTCCGCCAACGACGAACGCGCGGTGCGGCGCACGCGCGCCTTTTCCGAACGCGCCAAGGAGCTCGGCATGATCGCCGCCGGCGCCGAGGAAGTGCCCACCGTATTCGTGCCGGCGCCCACCACGCTGGGCAGCGGGCGCACGGGCCTGCGCGAACTCCTGGCCAAGGCGCCGGACGTGGACGCGCTGTTCTGCAATTCGGACATGATGGCCCTGGGCGTCATGATGGAAGCGCAGGCGCAGGGCATCGACGTGCCGGGCAAGCTGGCCGTGATCGGCCTGGGCGACCAGAGCTTCTCGCGCGACACCCACCCATCGCTGACCAGCGTACGCATCGATGGTACCGCAATCGGCAGTACCGCCGCGCGTTTCATCATCGAGCGTTCGGAGGGCAAGGTCATCGCCGAACCGGTCCTCGACATCGGCTTTACCATAGTACAGCGCGAGAGCGCCTGAGGGTCCCGCCCGGTTGACTTCCACGGGCCGGTGCGCTACCCTAGGCGCTTCTTAATTTGGTAGCGGTACCAACCGCGCAACAACATGAACAGCCCTAGCTCTTCCCCGGTCGTGACTGGCATGCGGGTCATTCCCGTGGCCGGGCGCGACAGCATGCTGATGAACCTGAGCGGCGCCCACGGCCCGTACTTCACGCGCAACCTCGTCATCATCACCGACAGTTCGGGGCGGCAGGGCGTGGGCGAAGTGCCGGGCGGCGCGGCGATCGCCGGCACGCTGCAGGACGCGGCGGCGCTGGTGGTGGGGCAGCCGATCGGCCACCACAACGCCATCCTCAACAGCGTG
>JBKHWY010000387.1:0-4794 GCA_046566285.1 Gammaproteobacteria bacterium
GTCAACCGCAGCATGCACGGCGACGATCCGGCCTATTACCGCCTGCCGGACAATGCCGGCGAACTGGCCCAGTACCTGCTGTTGTTCGAGATGTCGCTGCCGCCGGGGCAGGACTTGAACGAGCAGATCCGGGTCGACCGGCAGGCATCCAAGCTGTCGGTGGTGGTCAGGAACGGCAGCTCGATCGAGCTGCTCGACTTCGACCGGCGTGCCCAGGGCTGGCTCAAGGCCAATGCGCCGGCGGCCATGCAGGTGCAGGGCACCAGCGCCTCGATCATGTTCTCGCGCATCGGAGAACTCAACGTCGAGGGCATGATGGAAGGCTACGTGCTGCAGCTGCTGCTCATTTCCGGCGTGGTGATGCTGGTGCTGCGCAGCGTGAAGATGGGTTTGCTCAGCCTGGTGCCGAACGTGATCCCGGCGCTGCTGGCGTTCGGCGCCTGGGGCCTGTTCGTGGGCGAAATCGGGCTGTCCGTCTCGGTGGTGGCGGTGATGACCTACGGGATCATCGTCGACGACACCATCCATACCGTGTTCAAGTACCACCATGCGCGCACCGACCTGCGCCTGGCCATCGGCGACGCGGTCCAGTATGTGTACGCGCATGCCGGCCACAGCATTTTTTCCACCACCCTGATCCTGGTGGGCGGCTTCGGCGTGCTGGCGTTCTCCAACTTCCAGCTCAATCGCGACATGGGCGTGATGGCCGCCACCACGATTGCGCTGGCGGCCATGGTGGATTTCGTGCTGGTGCCGGCGCTGCTGTCGTTCGGGATCCGCCGCCCCGGCGCGCCGCTGGCCACGCCCGTTCCGGCGCCGAAGGCCACGGCCTGAGCTCCACGGGGCACGCACACACCACGCAGCAGCCACGCACACACCACGAGGAACCCATGAAAATCTTATACCCCATGCTGATCGCCGCCCTGCTGGCCGGCGCCCCGGTCCGTGCCAGCGCCGATGCGGCGCAGCGCGGCGACGAGATCGCCCGCGAGATGGAAGCGCGCGACAAGGATTTCGGCGACTACCGCATGAGCATGGAAATGCTCCTGCGCGACAAGGGCGGCGCCAGCAGCACGCGCCAGATGCAGGGCGCGGTGCTGGAGATTCCCAACGATGGCGACAAGTCCGTCATCACCTTCGAGTCGCCCGCCGATATCCGCGGCGCCAGCTTCCTGACCTTTGCCCATGTCAGCCGGCCGGACGACCAGTGGCTGTACATGCCCTCGATCAAGCGCACCAAGCGCATCGCCAGCGAAAGCCGCATGGGCTCCTTCATGGGCAGCGAATTCGCCTTCGAGGACATGGCCAGCCAGGAGTACGGCAAGTACGGCTACACCTACCTGGGCGAGGACAAGGTCGACGAGCGTCGTGCTTACAAGATCGAGCGTAAACCCAAGTACGCGGGCTCGGGCTACGCCCGCAACATCGTCTGGGTCGACAGCGAGCGCTATGTCCCGCTGCGCATCGAATTCTACGACCGCAAGGACGCCTTGCTGAAAACCCTCAGCTATAGCGGCTATCAGCAGTACAAGAACACGGACTGGCGCGCCGACCGCATGGAGATGCGCAACCAGCAGAACGGCAAGTCCACCGAAATCCGATTCTCGAAATACGCGTTTCAGACCAGCGTCTCGGACGCCGACTTCGATCCACAGCGATTGGGATCGCTGCGGTGACTGGGCGCCCTCGCGCCACGCGGCTCGGGGTGTGCTGGCCCACGTGGCTGGCATGGCTGGCGGCGCTGGCGCTGCCGGGGCGTGCCCTGGCCGCCGAGGCCAGCACCGTGGGCCTCTTCACGCTCGAGGCGCGCCTGTTTGCCGATCCCGCCCAAGTTGCCGGCCAGCGCCGCCATGGCCTGGGTGCGGTGCTGGACGTCGAGCACCGTTGGCGCGCCGGCGCCGATGCGTTCAACCTGCAGCCCTACGTGCGCACCGAGCCGAGCGGCAGCTACATCGACCTGCGCGAAGCGCTGTGGGAGCGCGATGTCGGCAAGTTCAGCCTGCGCGCCGGCTTTCACAAGGTATTCTGGGGGGTGATGGAGTCGAACCACCTGATCGACATCGTCAACCAGAGCGACCTGGCGGCCGACCCCGATGGCGAGGAAAAATTCGGCCAGCCGATGGTGGGGCTGGGCTTGAATGGCGGCGCGCTGGGCCGCCTCGACTTCATGTACATGCCGTACTTCCGCGAGCGGCTGCTGCCTGGCCCCAAGGCCCGCTTGCGGCCGGATCCGCCGGTGGCGCAGGACAGCGGCTGGACGCGCGGCGGGCGCTGGCATCCGGACGCCGTGCTGCGCTGGTCCAACAGCATGGAAGCGGCCGATGTCGGCCTCTACCTGTTCCGTGGACTGAGCCGCGAACCCGATCTGGCCTTGGCGGCCGGCGCGCCGGCGCGGCTGCGGGACAGCTACCGTCCCATCACCCAGTTCGGCGCCGACGTCCAGGTCCCGCAAGGCAGTATGATGTGGAAGGGCGAAGCGATCTACCGGCGCGGCCATGGGCGGCCCTTCGCGGCGTTTTCCATTGGGGGCGAATACACCTTGCCGATCGAGGCCGGCGACCTGGGCTTGCTGCTTGAATGGTCGCGCGACTTTCGCCAGGAGTACGATGGTGTCGAGGGTGGCGATGGTGTCGATGGTGTCGATGGTGGGGTGCTGCCCGCACCCGCCACCGCCTTTCGCAACGCGCTGTTCGCCGGCCTGCGCCTGCGTCTGAACAGCCAGCACGATTCGGAGCTGCTGGTGGGGCAGCAGCTTGACCGTGCCCACCGCATGCGCTTCCTTAGCCTGGAGTTCAACCGGCGCCTGGGCGAGAACTGGAAGCTCAGCGTCGAGGCGCGCAGGTTTTCCACCCGCGCCGCGACGCCGTATCCGTATGACATCCTGCAGGGCGAGAGCTATCTGCAGGCGAGGGTTTCTTATTATTTTTGAGAGCGACCGTGACGAAATCCATCCTCATCTCCGCCGCCGCCACCAGCTTGCTGGTGGCGCTGCTGCACGTGTACGTCATCGCCAACGGGGCGCCGGCCTACCGCCGCTTCGGCGCCGGCGAGACCCTGGCCAGCATGGCCGAACAGGGCTCCTGGCTCCCCGCGCTGCTGACTGCCGGGATCACGGCGGTCTTCATGCTGTTCGCGGCCTACTACCTGTCCGGCGCGGGCCTGCTGCCGCAGTTGCCGTTTCTGAGAATCGGCATGATCGGCATTGCCGCCATCTATACGCTGCGGGGCGCGATGGTGGCTCTGGCGCTGCACCAGACCATGTCGCCCTTCGATTTCTACTCGTCGCTGGTGTCGCTGCTGGTGGGCTTGCTGCACCTGGCCGGACTCTGGCTCGCCTGGCCGGCGCTGGCGGCCGGCGCGCCGGCGCAGTGAGTACGCGGACCACCAACCCTTAATGTCGCAATGGGGCAGCGTCGTGAAGCCGGCGCTGCAGCAGATCGTTCGCCACCGCCAGCGCATTATCCGGCTTGGCGGCGATATCCGGCGTCACCCCCACGCCTTCCCAATTCGTTCCCGTGATGGGATTGATGCTGCGCCGGCCGGGGATCACGGCAAAAAAATACTCGCCAATGCGATGCGGCCGTGCGGGGTTGGCTCCGCCCCAGGTGCGCTCGCCGATCACGGTGGCGCGTTTGAGTGCCTGCATGGTGTAGGCGAAGTCTTCGCCGGCGGACATGGTCCCGGGGCCCACCAAAATCAGCACGGGCTTTTTGCCGCCATAGCGTTTTCCATCCAGCTTGTCCGCCGTCCAGTACTGCTTGGTAATGCCGGTGGTGCGGTCCCAGATGTCGTTCAGGCGGGTGCGCTGGTCGACAAAGTAGCTCACCAGCAGGGCCACCGATTCCGGCGCGCCGCCGCCGTTCTGGCGCAGGTCCACGATGAGCGCCTCGGTGTCGGACAGGTCATCCATCGCCGAGCCGAACTTTTTAGCGACCAGGAAATCAGGCGGGAAGCCGGCAAGCTTCAGGTAGCCGATGTTGCCGCCCAGGTGCTTGACCTCTTCCACCTGCCGCCCCGACATGAAACCCATCATCAGGCGCATGAAGAACGGAGTGCGCTCCTGCCATTCGGCCTGCGTCTCCGGTGGCGGTGGGGCTCCATTGTCGTCGGGTAGAACCAGCCCAGGGTCGAAGCCGACTTCCATGTGCTTGTCCGGGGAAACTGCCTGCATGTCGGCCGTGAGCTGCTGCGCCAGCTTTTCGCCGTCCGTGATCCCATCGTATTTGCCGTCCTTCTGGCGCTGGCGCAGGGCCGCCTCCATCTGCTTGGCCTTGTCAGGGAAGATGTAGTTCTCATTGAGCTTCGCCACCAGCGTGTCGATCGCCTTCGACCGCATCGCGCTATCCACCACGACCTTCGGCCGCGGCTTGGATTGGTTCCAAACATGCTGCAGGATGGGCATGGCCCCCGCGACGATCACCGCCAGCACCAGCAACGATGGTATGACAATCCATTTCTTTTTCATTTTCTTCCTTACGAGTTGATGAGGATACGGAGTACTGATTGAACGGGCGTGTTCGATCAACGGCTCGGGTACGAGCCGGTCCAGCGACTTCATGAAGCGTGTTGAAATGTGTGATGGCCGGGTGCTAGCCGCACAAGCCTGCGCGCTCCGGCGCAGCCAGAGCCGTTACATCTGGCGGAACTGCCGGGTGAATGCTTCGCTGACGGCCAGGCGTTCCGTGCGGCCTTTCAGGATCACCTCCACGGCGGCGCCGCCGCGCCCACCGGGATCGTTGCGTTCGATCCGGTCGACCGCCTGCAGGTTGACGATGGCGCTGCGGTGGATTTGCG
>JBKHWY010000388.1:0-4780 GCA_046566285.1 Gammaproteobacteria bacterium
GAGGATGGCAATGGCCGTGGCCAGCGCCGTGGCCATGGTGTTGATCAGGGTGTTGACGATCAGGATCAGGGCCAGCAGCCGTTCGGTGCGGTCCAGCAGCCACAGCGTGGTGATGGCCCCGCGGTGGTTGCGCCGGGCCAGGGTGCGCAGCTTGTATTTGTTGGCTGACATCAGCGCGGTTTCCGCCATCGCGAAAAAGGCTGAGCAGAGGATCAGGAAGACGAGTGCGGCGACCAGCACCCAAAGAGAGGGGATATCCAAGGGTCACTCGGTAGAGGGTTGCGCCCCTGCTTGTCGGGGCCGCACAATATGGGCTGCCAAAATGGCAACTCCGGAGCGATGAATTCTAAGGCAAGGCCCTTGGCCATGCAAGTTGGGCACGCTTGCCGTGCGCGCCTTGGGGAGGCTACTTCAGCCGTTCCACCAGTGCGAGGTCGGGCCGCATTCGGGCAGGCGGGCCTGGATGGCGTCGTGGATGATGCCGGCCTCGACCGCTTCGGCGGCGTCGAAGATGCGCGCGCTGCCGAACAGGTGCGAGCGGATGTCCACCTTCAGGCTGGCGGCGGCGGTGGCTTCCTCGTAGATGCGGGCATAGCGCTCGGCGTCGAAGTCCAGGCAATCGCGCCATTCGGACACGCGCGAATGGTCGGCCGCCACCAGGTTGCCGAAGCCCCAGTGCAGCGGGTGGATCAAAAAGCGCGTGCCGGGGCAGGCGTAGCGCTTGTGTCCGGCCAGGAAGATCGCCACCCCGACGGACTCCACGCTGCCGATATTGTGGGTCACCAGCGGCAGCGGCAGTGATTTCAGGAAGAAGTACAGGGCGAAGCCGGCCGTCATGTTGCCGCCTTCGGTGGACATGTGCAGCTCAATTTCGCTGGCGCCGTTCTGCAGGGCTTGCAGGCACAGGTTGCGCACCGTGCAGACGGAGCTGTGGTTGATGGGGCCGATAAAGTGAACGATATGTAAGGACATTGTTTCCCCTCGAACTCAGGAAGCTCAAGAATAGCGCGTTTTCGACCCGGGGCGCACGAGCTCGGCAATGCGCCCGGTGGCGGCTCAGTGGCCGATCAGGTGGCGGTTGATGGTGCCGAAGTCCTCGTCGCGCAGGCCTCCATCGCTTGTCGCCTTGCCGTCGTTGTCGAACACCACCCCGTAGCTCACGGCTTTCGGTGCGCCGGCCTGCTGAAGTTCCACGCCCATGAACGAAACGACCAGGGTGTGGTGTCCGCAGGCGAGGCCGAATTGTCCGTACAACGGACGCCGCAAGAAGGTCTGCGCAAATGGCGTAGCGGAAATATCGACAGTACGGCGATTCCCATCGTCCACCACCAGTTGCATCGAGCCGCTCGCTTTCGAGACCCGTAGCACGTACTGTCGGCCCGGGCATTGCGCGCTGTAGTCCGCGCCCGTGGCGGTGGCGGCGATGGGGTGGCCACCGCTGCTGACCGTGACGGTGACGGGCTGCGCGCAGGCCGCGTGGCTGCCCAGGCAGATCAGAACGAGCGCGCTGCGCTGTAGAAAATTGACGCTTTGCATGTTTGGCCCGCTCCTCTAGCTGCCGCGATAGGTGGAATACGACCAGGGCGTAACTACCAGCGGCACGTGGTAATTCTGGGTCGGATTGGCGATGCCGAAGGACACCGTAACGCGGTCCAGGAAGCGCGGTTCGGGCAGGGCCACGCCCTGTGTGGCGAAGTAGTCGCCGACCCAGAACACCAGTTCATAGCATCCTGCCTGCATGGATTCGCCCGTCAGGAGCGGGGCATCGCAGCGGCCGTCCGCATTGGTCGACGTGCTCGCCAGCAGCGTGCGTTCAGTATGGACCGAATACAGCTCGATGCGCACCCCGGCAGCCGGGCGGCCATGGGCTGTGTCGAGGACATGGGTGCTCAGTTTTCCGGTGCTTGCCATGCTTGGCTCCTGGATGAATTGAGGGATATGATGAAGCATACAGGCAAGCATCATCTACCCGTCATTCCGATCAACCCGATCGATGGAGCGTGCATGCAGAAACCCGACGACTACCCGCGCGACATGATCGGCTACGGCCGCACGCCGCCCCATCCCATGTGGCCGGGCCATGCCCGCGTCGCGCTGCAGTTCGTGCTCAACTACGAGGAGGGCGGCGAAAACTGCGTGCTGCATGGCGATCCGGCTTCCGAGACCTTCCTGTCCGAGATCATCGGCGCGCAAGCCTTCCCGATGCGCCACATGAGCATGGAGTCGCTGTACGAATACGGCTCGCGCGTGGGCCTGTGGCGGGTGCTGCGCCTGTTCGAGGAGCGCAACCTGCCGCTGACGGTGTTCGCGGTGGCGCAGGCGCTGCAGCGCAATCCTGAGGCGGTGGCGGCGTTCCGCCAGCTGGGCCACGAAGTCGCCTGCCATGGCCTGCGCTGGATCTCGTATCAGAACGTGGACGAATACACGGAGCGCGCGCACATGCAGGAAGCCGTGCAGATCATCCGCGACCTGACGGGGGCCGCGCCGCTGGGCTGGTACACCGGACGCGACTCGCCCAACACGCGCCGGCTGGTGGCCGAGCATGGCGGCTTTCGCTACGACGCCGACCATTACGGCGACGACCTGCCGTTCTGGCAGCACGTGCGCTGCAACGGGCCCGATGGCGCCGAGGTGGTGAAACCCCAGCTGATCGTGCCCTATACGCTCGACACCAACGACATGCGCTTCGCCGCCGCCCAGGGCTTCAACTCGGGCACCCAGTTCTTCGACTACCTGAAGGACGCGTTCGACGTGCTGTATGCGGAAGGCGACCCGCATGGGCTGAACCAGCCCAAGATGCTGTCGGTGGGGCTGCATTGCCGCCTGGTCGGACGGCCGGCGCGCGCGGCGGCGCTGGCGCGCTTCCTCGACTACGTGCTGGCGCACGAGAAAGTATGGATCACCCGGCGGATCGACATCGCCGAGCACTGGCATGCGCACCATCCGCATATGTCGGTGGTGTGATGGCAAGGGGTGTGGTGACCTGCATCAGCGAACTGGTATAGTCAAGCGTGAGGTCAAGTCTTAAGCTCGCGGGAATCCGGTGCCAAGAAGGTGTTGCAAAACTCTCGACGATGCGCCGTTTGCATTTACCTGCACACTTAAAACCGTCATTCTGGCGCAGGCCAGAATCCATAGCACCTCTGCGCAGATGCGCCATGGATCCTTGCCTTCGCAAGGATGACGGGTTGATTTTGCCGTGCTAACAGGTGGGGCGACCCTTTTGCGATACCCCCTATACCGGGACAGTCATCGAGGCCAGCATGTCTGAACCAATCCGTTTCTACCACCAGGGCGCCGTGCGCGAACTGCAGGGCGTGGCGCCCACCCGCACGGTGCTGCAGCTGCTGCGCGAAGACCTGCATTGCAGCGGAACCAAGGAAGGCTGCGCCGAAGGCGACTGCGGCGCCTGCACCGTCGTCGTCGGCTCGCTGGTGGACGGCCAGCTGGAAATGCGCAATGTGAATTCATGCATCCAGTTCCTGCCCACGCTGGACGGCAAGGCCCTGTTTTCGGTGGAAGACGTGGCCCTGCCGGACGGCTCCCTCCATCCGGTGCAGCAGGCGATGGTCGAGTGCCATGGCTCCCAATGCGGCTTTTGCACGCCGGGCTTCGTGATGTCGTTGTGGGCGATGTATGTGGGCGGCGCCCCGACCGACCGGCAGGGCATCGATGCGGCGCTGTCGGGCAACCTGTGCCGCTGCACGGGCTACCGCCCCATCATCGAGGCGGCCCGGCGCATGCATGCGCTGCCGCGCGTCGAGTTCGACGCCTCCGAAGTCTCCGCTACCCTGGCCGGCCTGGCGCGCGACACGGCCCTGGTCTACCGTGCCGGCGGGGCGACCTTTTTCGCGCCGCGCACGCTCGATGAACTCGTCGCTTTGCGCAGCGCCCATCCGCATGCCGTGCTGCTGGCCGGCTGCACCGATGTGGGCCTCTGGGTTACCAAGCAGATGCGCGAGCTGGGCGACATCATCTACCTCGGCCAGGTGCAGGCGCTCAGGCAGGTGAGGGAGCACAACGGCATGCTGGAGATCGGCGCGGCCGTCACGCTGGAGACGGCCTACCGCAGCGTGTGCGCGCACTACCCGCAGGAGCTGGGCCAGCTGTGGCAGCGCTTCGCATCCCTCCCGGTGAGGAACAGCGGCACCCTGGGCGGCAATGTCGCCAACGGCTCGCCCATCGGAGACTCCATGCCCTGGCTGATTGCCCTCGGCGCCCAGGTGGTCCTGCTTGGCGCGGCTGGGGAGCGCGTGCTGGCGCTGGAGGACCTGTACCTGGGCTACCAGAAGAAGGATCTGCGCGCGGACGAATTCGTGCAGGCGGTGCGCATCCCGCTGCCGCGCGCCGGCCTGCGCTTTCGCACCTACAAGCTGGCCAAGCGCTTCGACCAGGACATCTCCGCCGTGTGCGCCGCCTTTGCGCTGGAGCTCGACGGCGAGACGGTGCGCGATGCGCGCATCGCCTACGGCGGCATGGCGGCCACACCCAAGCGCGCCGCCGCCACCGAGGCGGCGCTGCGCGGGCAGCCGTGGTCCGAGCAAGCCCTTGGCGCGGCGATGGAAGCACTCGCTCAGGACTATGCGCCCTTGAGCGACATGCGCGCCACCAGCGCCTACCGCCTGGCCACGGCGAAGAACCTGCTGCGCCGCTTCTGGCTGGAGACGCGTCCGGATGCGCCCCTGCCGCCTGACGCGCTGAACGTGTTTGCACTGGAGGGGCCATGAACGACGCCGGCGTTCCCGTGACCAGCGCCGCCTGGACCGCGGTCGGCACCCCC
>JBKHWY010000389.1:0-4766 GCA_046566285.1 Gammaproteobacteria bacterium
GTTGCCGGACTGGGACAGGCGCTGCATCAGGTCGTCGTTCAGGTTGTCCAGCCCGACGCCGAACACCGACAGGTAGATGCCGGTCTTGCGCTTGTCGACGATGAAGCGCTCCAGCTGTTTGGGATCGGTGATGCCGACGTTGAAGTCGCCATCGGTGGCGAGGATCACCCGATTCACCGCCTTGCTGTCGAAGTGCTTCTGCGCGAGGCTGTAGGCCAGCTGCAAGCCTTCCTCGCCGGCCGTGCTGCCGCCCGCGCCCAGCGCGCCGATCGCATCGATGATGACCTGCTTGTCGCGCCCCGACGTGGGTGGCAGCGCCACGCCGGTGCCGGAGGCGTAGGTGACGATGGCCACACGGTCGTCGTCGCGCAGCTGCTGGGCGAACAGCTTGAAGGCTTCCTGCAGCAAGGGCAGGCGGTCCGGCCCGGCCATCGAGCCGGAGACATCGACCAGCAGCACCAGGTTGAGTTTGGGCCGCTGCGCGCTTTGCACGTCGTAGCCGCGCAGGGCGATGTGCACCAGCTGGCGCTTGTCGTTCCACGGACTGGGCATCACGGTGGTGGTGACGGCGAACGGTTCGTCGCGCTTAGCCGGCGCCGGGTACTGGTAGGGGAAGTAGTTGACCAGTTCTTCCACCCGCA
Source organism: Gammaproteobacteria bacterium (assembly GCA_046566285.1). Classification (GTDB taxonomy): domain Bacteria; phylum Pseudomonadota; class Gammaproteobacteria; order Burkholderiales; family Burkholderiaceae_D; genus Telluria_A. The sequence continues at coordinate 642 of JBKHWY010000389.1, forward strand.
CCGCTTCCGGCGGCGGCAGGGCCCCCTCGGCCAGGCTGCGGCGCATGAAGGAATACGCGGCCGTGTCGACGTCGACGCTGAAGGTCGATACCGACTGCTCCGAGACCAGGGTGGCGCGGTTGGCGGCTTTGTCGGGGAAGCGGCTGGTGGTCGGTGGCGCGAGCCTCGACTCGGCCAACAAGGGGGCCGCCACCTGCAGCTCGGCCGGTGGAATGAATGCCGGCGGAGGCGGCGCGGCCACGATCTCGGCGTAGACGGGCGGGTTGGCCGGCTTGGCCTGGGCGGCCTGGCGGCGCTCGCTGCAGCCTGCCACCAGCGTGGCAGTCAGATGGACAGCCGCGACAAGGACAACGACAAGGACGGACGACCGACGTGCAGATGCTTTCATAGTGCCTCCTGGTAATTATTGTCGTTGTCAACACGTTGCCACAAAGCTAGACGCCGTGCAATGGGGCGCCGCTTGTGGTTTTGCCAATGGGCGTATTGATGTACACTGGCGCCGCTTCAAGGTGCCCACGTCATGTGGGTGAAACGGGAAGCCGGTGCGTTCGACGATTGTGGAACCATGCCGGCGCAGCCCCCGCTACTGTAGGCCGGACGACGCCGTCACACCACTGTGCGCCACGCATGGGAAGGGACGGCAAAGAATGACGGCAAGCCAGGAGACCGGCCTTGGAGTCGAGTAGCACCGGTCCCCGGGGTGATGGGATGGGTCTTGTTGCCGCATGCCGCGTTCGTTGGCGTGCGCATCGGCGCCTGGCTTGCTCGTATGGTTCCACCCCGTAGCGAGCAAAGGCCCCGTGAGCGTCCGCCCCCTTATCCAATCCATGCTGATCTTGTTCCTGCTGGCGCTGCTGCCGCAGGGGAGGGCTGCGACCCTGTTCGGCGTGGTGACCGAACGCGCCGCGCCGACCGTGATCGAGGCAGCGCACCGGCACCTGGCCGCCCACCCCAACGATCGCATCCTGTTACGCACGCCGGCCCAGCTGATGGCCAGCAGCGACCGCCAGCTTGACCAGTGGATCGGCCAGGCCGACAGCGTGCTGGCCGTGGCGGTGTTCGGCGACCCGGCCCGGCGCCTGAAGGATGCGCTCAAGCGCAGCGCGCGCCCGCGCACGGCCGTGCTGGCGATGAATGGCGAAGCCACGCTCAGCCTCATGAGCGCGGCACTGGGGCCGGAGCGGCGCGACCGCCTGGCCGATTTCCCGCCCGAGGCCCTGCGCGAGCTGACGCTCGAGCATCCCGCCCCGGCGGCGCTGGCCGCCGCAGAAGCCCATCCCACGGCACGCCACTGGTTCGCGGCGCGCCAGCTGTGGCAGGCCTGGGGCGGCGAGAACACGCTGGCGCTGCTGGAGCATTTGCTGGACGGCCGTCGTCCTCTGTCCGCGGCGCTGCCGGAACCGGCCCTGCGCATCAAGGTGGGCGACAAGTCGCTCAGCGATGCCGCTGCCTGGGGTGGTGGCGCGGCGCTGGGCCTGAAGGACGCCCCGGCGGTGGTGGTGCTGGACCTGGCCAACATGGACGAGGTGGCGCCCGGCGGCATCTGCCGCCGCATCGAGGCGCGCGGCCTGCAATGCGTGCAGGTATTCGCGCGCTGGGGTGGCGCGTCGCGCGAAGCGCTGGCGCGCCTGGCCCAGCTGGTGGCGCCGAGCCGGCCGGCCGCCCTGGTCGTGCTGCAGGATTTCGTGGTCGGCGCGGCGGAAGGGCGCGACGAGGTCACGGCCGCGTTCAAGACGCTGGACGTCCCGGTGTTCAAGGCGATCCGGCTCACCGAACGCAATGCCACGCAGTGGCGCCTGTCGTCGGACGGCTTGCCGGCCGATTCGGTGCAGTACCGCGTGACCCTGCCGGAACTGCAAGGCATCGGCCAGCCGATTGTGGTCTCGAGCCTGGGCGGCAGCCGGTTCGACGCGCAGACGGGCATCGAGACCCGCCCGCCGGTCCTGCTGGAGCCTGAAGCCGAGCGCCTGTCGGCCCGGGTGGCGCGCTGGCTGGCGCTGCGCACCAAGGCCAACCGCGACAAGCGCATCGCCATCATCTACTACAACCATCCGCCGGGCCGGCAGAACATCGGCGCCGACAACCTCGACGTGCCGGCATCGCTGTTCGACATGCTGCACGCCATGAAGGCGGCTGGCTACACGGTGGGCGAGCTGCCCGCGTCGCCAACCGCGCTGCTGGACGCGATGATGGCGCATGGCGTGAACCTGCCGGAAGACCGCGCGGCCCTGCACGCGATGAGCCAGTCGGTGGAGAGCGTCGGCACGCCCGAATACGCGCGCTGGTTCGCCACCTTGCCGCGCCGTGTGCAGGACGAAATGACCAGCGGGCCGCTGGGACGCCTGCATGCCGAGGTGCTGGAAGCGGAACGCGCCGGCGAGCGCCCGGTCGGCCGCAAGCGCGTCGATGCCGTGCTCAAGGAACTGCATCACCTGGTCGAAGGGGCAGACCATCCCCGGCGCGTGCGCGCCATGCACGACCTGGACGCGCTGGAAGCGGGCTATCGGGACTGCCTGGCCGACAAGCCGGCGCGCCGCTGCGCCACGCTGGCGGCCCTCAAGGACCGCATCACGGGCTACGGCATCGAAGGCTTGAAAGGCTGGGGCGCGGCGCCCGGCAAGGTGATGGTCGACGATGGCAAGCTGCTGGTGCCGGGCCTGCGCTTCGGGAATGTGTTCATCGGTCCGCAGCCGCCACGCGGCTGGGAAGTGGACGAGGAGCTGCTGCATGCGAACACCAGTGTCACGCCGCCGCACCAGTACCTGGCCTTCTACCACTGGGTGCGCGACCGCTTCAAGGCCGACGCGCTGGTGCACGTGGGCCGCCATTCGACCTATGAATTTTTGCCCGGTAAAGCCGTCGGCCTGGCGGCGGACGACTACCCCAGCCTGATCGCGGCCGACCTGCCGGGCATCTATCCCTATATCGTCGATGGCGTGGGCGAGGGCACCCAGGCCAAGCGTCGCGGGCTGGCCGTGATGGTCGATCACCTGACCCCGCCGCTGGCCGCTACGCCCCTGTACGACCAGCTGCTGGCGCTGCGCCAGGTGGTGGAGAGCTTCGAGAGCGCCAGCAGCGACACCCTGAAAGCCCAGGCCGCGCGCACCATGCGCGAGCAGGTGGCGGCGCTGAACCTGAAAGCCGAACTGGAAGCCTCGATGGCGGACGTGCTGGCCGTGCGCGGCATCGGCTTCGAGGCCGCCGACGACGACCTGCTGGCCCATGAGGTGGGCCACTACCTGACCAAGCTGCAGGAAAAGTTCATGCCGTTCGGCCTGCATGTGTTCGGGCGCGCATGGTCGCAAGAGGCGCTCGCGCTGATGCTAGACTCGATGAAGAAGGGCGGCATCGACGACGCGGAAGTGGCGCGCAAGCTGGCCGACTCGCCGCGCCTGGAAATGGCGGGGCTGCTGGCCGGGCTGGAAGGGCGCTACATCGAGCCGGGCAAGGGCAACGATCCCCTGCGCTCGCCCGAGGCGTTGCCGACCGGGCGCAACTTCCACGCCGTCGATGGCGACATCCTGCCGACCCGGCTGGGTTATCGGCTGGGACGGGAACTGGCCGGCAAGGCCAAGGGCGCAGAGGGCTCCCAGGGTTCCGAAGGCGTGATCCTGTGGGCGTCCGACGCGGTGCGCGACGAAGGCGTGATGGTGGCGTTTTCGCTGGTGCTGATGGGCGCGGAACCCGTGTGGAATGCGCGCGGCATCGTCACCGACGTGCGCCTGACGCCGGGCGCCGCGCGGCGCGACGTGATCGTCACCACCTCGGGCCTGTTCCGCGACCTCTATCCGAACCTGATCAACCTGATCGACCGGGGCGGACGCATGGCGCTGGCCGCATCGGCCAACGTGCTCCTGGCCGAGCGGCCCGACCTGAAGGACGCGCTGGACGCGGCGCTGGCCAGTGTGCCGACAGCGCCGCGTGGCAGCGAGCCGCTCAAGGACAACCGCGTCGCGCATGAATGGCTGCGCCGTTTCACGGACCTCAGCAAGGGCGGGATGGCAAACGCCGACGCAGGGCGCGCCGCCGCGCTGCGCCTGTTTGGCGACGCACCGGGCGCCTATGGCACCGGCGTCAACCGGCTGACCGAGCGCTCGGGCGCCTGGCGCGAACGCGAGGAAATCG
>JBKHWY010000390.1:0-4753 GCA_046566285.1 Gammaproteobacteria bacterium
GTGAAGTCGGTCCACTCTGCGCGAAAGCGGTATGGGTCCCGGCCTTCGCCGGGACGACGACGCATATTTTGCGCTCCTGATTACGACTCAAAGCTGTTGACCTTTGAGATCCCTTAACCCCATCAACTAATGATCTTCTGGCTCTTCACAATCTGCATCGCACTGGCAATCATCCCGCTCATATCGCCCAGATTCCCCGGCACGATGATCGAGTTGTTGGTCTTGGCCAGCTTGGCGAACGCCTCCACATACTCCTCCGCCACGCGCAGGTTGACGGCATCCTCGCCGCCCGGCATGCGGATCGCCTCGCCCACGCGGCGCAGCGCTTCGGCGTTCGCCTCGGCCATCAGCACCGTGGCGCGCGCCTCGCCTTCGGCGCGGTTGATGGCCGCCTGCGCGTCCCCTTGCGAGCGCGCGATCGACGCTTCCCGCTCGCCGGTTGCGATATTGATCTGCTCCTGCTTGCGCCCCTCGGACGCCGCGATCAGCGCGCGCTTGCCCCGCTCGGCCGTGATCTGCGCCTGCATCGCATGCAGGATCTCCTGCGGCGGCGTCAGGTCCTTGATCTCGTAGCGCAGCACCTTCACGCCCCAGTTCGCGGCCGACTCGTCGATCGCGTTCACAATCGTCGTGTTGATGTGATCGCGCTCTTCGAAAGTCTTGTCCAGCTCCATCTTGCCGATCACGGAGCGCAGCGTGGTCTGGGCCAGCTGGGTGATCGCGGCCAGGTAGTTCGATGAACCGTAAGAGGCGCGCATGGCATCCGTCACCTGGAAGTACAGGATGCCGTCCACCTGCAGCTGGGTGTTGTCGCGCGTGATGCAGACCTGCGGCGGCACATCCAGCGGAATCTCCTTCAGGCTGTGCTTGTAGGCGATGCGGTCGATGAACGGCACCACGATATTCAGGCCGGGTGACAAGGTCGCATGGTATTTGCCCAGCCGCTCGACCACCCAGGCGTGCTGCTGCGGCACCACGTTGATCGTCTTGAAGACGAACACCAGCGCCAGCACAAAGATCACGATCGCTACGGTTCCCACATCCATGGCTTGCTCCTTCAGTTTGTTATGCGTATCGGTGCTTCAGGTATTGGTGACATTGGTGACGATGAGCCGGCTGCCCAGCACCTCGACGATGCGGTAGCTGCCCGCCTGCGCGGTGGCGCCGGGCGCGAGCTCGACGTCCCACGGCGCACCCCGGTACATCACGCGCGCCTTGCCCTCGGCCCAGACTCCCACATCGACACGCTGGCCGATGTCGAGATTGACGTTGGGGTCGGTGGCCGCATTGCGGCGCGACGGCGCGCCGAAGCGGCTGCGGTGCAGCAGGCCCGTGGCGACGACGCCCACCACGGCTGCGATCAGGATCTGGGCCGGCCCTTTCATCTGGCCGAACGCGGCCAGCGCGCCGGCGGCCAAGCCAATGGCGATCATCAGGATGTAAAAGGTCCCGGTGAACAGCTCGACGATCACCAGCGCGGCGCAGGCGGCCATCCACATCATCCAGTCATCCATGCGTGTTCTCCTCCCTCGAAAAAATAAAACCCCCGCCGCCGGCAGGCTGCGAGGGTTTGTGACACTGTTTAACGTTGATAGCGATGATCGGTAATAGGCCGTTTCGATACCTTCAGTGTAACTGCTTCATTCAAAGAGTCAACAACTACAGCGCCGCCAGCTTCTGCCAGGTATCGATCACCGAGTCCGGATTCAGCGACATCGATTCGATCCCTTCGCTCATCAGCCAAGCGGCGAAGTCGGGATGGTCGGACGGCCCCTGGCCGCAGATGCCGATGTACTTGCCCTGTGCGCGGCAGGCCTTGATGGCCATCGACAGCATGGCTTTCACGGCCGGGTCGCGCTCGTCGAAATCGGCCGCCAGCAGCGCCATGCCGGAGTCGCGGTCCAGGCCGAGGGTCAGCTGGGTCAGGTCGTTCGAACCGATCGAGAAGCCGTCGAAATACTGCAGGAACTCGTTGGCGAGGATGGCGTTGGATGGCACTTCGCACATCATGATGAGGCGCAGGCCGTTCTCCCCGCGCTTCAGGCCGTTCTTGGCCAGCAGGCCCACCACTTTCTCGGCCTGGCCCAGGGTACGCACGAACGGCACCATGATCTCGACGTTGGTCAGGCCCATGTCGTTGCGCACCCGCTTCATGGCAGCGCATTCCATCTCGAACGACTCGGCGAAATCCGGCGACAGGTAGCGCGCCGCGCCACGGAAACCCAGCATCGGGTTCTCTTCGTCCGGCTCGTAGCGCGAGCCGCCAATCAGCTTCTTGTACTCGTTCGACTTGAAGTCCGACAGGCGCACGATCACGGGCTTCGGCCAGAACGCGGCGGCGATGGTCGCCACGCCTTCGGCCAGCTTGTCGATGTAGAAGGCGCGGGGCGAGGCGTGGCCACGGGCGACCGACTCCACCGCTTTCTTCAAGTCGGCGTCGATGTTCGGGTACTCGAGGATCGCCTTCGGGTGCACGCCGATATTGTTATTGATGATGAATTCCAGCCGCGCCAGCCCCACGCCGGCATTCGGCACCGACTGGAAGTCGAAGGCCAGCTGCGGATTGCCCACGTTGAGCATGATCTTGGTGGGGATCTTGGGCAGTTCGCCGGTGGACACTTCCGACACTTCGGTTTCCAGCAGGCCGTCGTAGATGCGCCCTTCGTCGCCCTCGGCGCACGAGACCGTGACAAACGTGCCATCCTTGAGCGCCTCGGTCGCGTCGCCGCAGCCCACCACCGCCGGCACGCCCAGCTCGCGCGCAATGATGGCCGCGTGGCAGGTCCGTCCGCCCCGGTTGGTGACGATCGCCGATGCGCGCTTCATGACCGGCTCCCAGTTCGGGTCCGTCATGTCCGCCACCAGCACATCCCCGGGCTGCACGCGCTCCATGTCGGCCGGGTCATGGATCACCCGCACCGGGCCGGCGCCGATCTTCTGGCCGATGGCACGGCCCGAGGCCAGCACTTCGCCCGTGCCCTTCAGCTTGAAGCGCTGCTGTGCGTCGGTGCTCTTCTGCTGCGACTTCACCGTCTCCGGGCGCGCCTGCAGGATGTACAGCTTGCCGTCGCGGCCGTCCTTGCCCCACTCGATGTCCATCGGGCGGCCGTAGTGGCGCTCGATGATGACGGCGTAGCGCGCCAGCTCCACCACTTCCGCGTCCGTCAGCGAATAGCGGTTGCGCAGTTCGATCGGCACGTCCACGGTTTTCACCGAGCGGCCGGCCTTGGCCTCGCTGGTGAATTCCATCTTGATGAGTTTCGAGCCGATGTTACGGCGGATGACGGGCGACTTGCCCTGCTCGAGCATGGGCTTGTGGACATAGAATTCATCCGGGTTGACGGCGCCCTGCACCACCGTCTCGCCCAGGCCATAGCTGGAGGTGACGAACACCACGTCCGGAAAGCCGGACTCGGTATCGAGGGTGAACATCACGCCGGCGGCGCCCAGGTCCGAGCGCACCATGCGCTGCACGCCAGCCGACAGCGCCACTTCCGCATGGGTGAAGCCCTTGTGCACGCGGTAGGAAATCGCGCGGTCGTTGTACAGCGAGGCAAACACGTGCTTCATCGCTTCGAGCACGTTGTCGATGCCGACCACGTTGAGGAAGGTCTCCTGCTGGCCCGCGAAGGAAGCGTCGGGCAAATCCTCGGCGGTGGCCGAGGAGCGCACGGCGAACGACACTTCGGTGGAGGAATCGGCCACCAGGCGCTCGTAGAAGGCGCGGATCTCGGCCTCCAGGCGCGCCTGGAATGGCGTCTCGACGATCCACTGGCGGATCTCGGCGCCGGCGGCGGCGAGCGAGCGCACGTCGTCGATGTTCAAGCCTTCCAGGCGGGTGGCGATGCGCTCGGCCAGCGAAGGCCCGCCCTCGATTGAATGGTTGAGGAAGTCGCGGAACGCGGCCGCCGTGGTGGCAAACCCGCCGGGCACGCGCACGCCGGCGGTGGCCAGCTGGCTGATCATCTCGCCCAAGGACGCATTCTTGCCGCCGACGGACTCGACGTCCGTCATGCGCAGGTCCTCGAACGAGGCAACATAGACTTGGGCGCCCTGGTCGGGCTCCTTCAGCGCTGCTGTTGATAAGTTGGTCATGATAAACACCCTTACTGATGATAGAAATCTGTCACGCGAGGCTGGGCACGGCGCTTTGTCATTATTCTTGTTTTGCTTGTTATTGTTATTCTTCAGGAGGTGCAGCACAATTAACGTCGCAGAGCATTCTACAGCGTGCGCCCGGAATTTACAGCGCGAAACTTCGATAGCTCGGCAGCCCCGCTACTCTCCACTTCGCCATGAATTCAGACGCCCGTCCACCCCTTCCCACCTCCGCCCGCACCGTGTTTTTCGTCTCCGACGGCACCGGCATCACCGCCGAGACCTTCGGCCACGCCGTGCTGACCCAGTTCGACCTGCGCTTCCGCCAGATCCGCCTGCCCTTCATCGACACGCTGGAGAAGGCCTACGAGGCGGCGCGCAAGATCAACGAAGCGTTCAGGGCCGACAACCAGCGCCCGATCGTGTTCTCGACCCTGGTGAAACCGGACCTGTCGAAAGTGATCCAGAAGGCCAGCGGCATGCACATGGACCTGATCCAGACCTTCGTCGCGCCGCTGGAACAGGAACTGGGCGTGAAGTCCACCCACACCATCGGACGCTCGCACAACATCGTCGACAGCGAGGAGTACAAGAACCGCATCGAGGCGATCAACTTCTCGCTGGCGCACGACGACGGGCAGTCGCACAAGAACCT
>JBKHWY010000391.1:0-4737 GCA_046566285.1 Gammaproteobacteria bacterium
GGGCCGGGCCAGGCCGACACCCTGGGCCACAAGCTGGCCCAGTTGCAGCAACTGATCGACAACCGCAGCGAGCGCGAAGCGCGCGCCCTGGCCGACAGCCTGCGCAAGACCATCCTGCGCCCCAATGTGGCCAACCCACTGCGCCTGCGCGGGGTCGCCATGATCAAACAGGTGTATCTGCGGGACAACGACAAGGACGCCCTGCTGGCGTTTGCCCAGGATGAAGTTTCGTCATTAAAGGAAGCGCTGGCCGAAGCGCCGGGAGGGCGGCCATTTGCCACCCAGTAGCGGCGCACGGGCCATGCGCTTGCGACGCGCCCGTGCCGGCGCGGTGTAAAGGCGATTCAAGGGATGGCAGGCAAAGGCGGACGAGAAACGCCCGCCCGGACGCCTCCGCCCAACAGCTTGACATCCATGCCAGGCCGCGCTGGCATGGCCGCCTGCCGCTCACTCAGCGTGAGCCAGCCTTGCGCTGCGCCCGTCGGGCTGCCGCCACCAACGCCACGCCAGTGGCCAGCATGGCATAGGTGTCCGGCTCAGGAACGGGCAACGCACTGATTTGCCAGATCCCCGGGACGCCGTAAATCGTGGCGTAGGGACCCGAGACGGCATCATACAACACCATGTCTACCGCACCCAGCCATGAATCGCTCGAGAGCGACATCATGCCGCTGCGTCCGCTCTGGCCACCAAACACCCAGAGATTCCACTGCGTCACATTCATGTTCTGGTCAAACTGAAAACGGAAATGCGCATCGTTGCCAGCCTGGGCCGAGCTGAACGTCAGTTGCGCACCCGTGGCGTCCCAATGCTTGACGCTGTAGATGCCACTGGCGCTTTCCGGCGAATGATCGAAGTCGAAGACGAAATGCGCGATGAGTTGCGAGGGCTCGGCGGTAATGCTGTTGTGGTCAAAGGTGTTGCCGGTATAGGTGTACAGCTGATCCTGCGCCGAGCAGGCCCCTGCGGCGCACAGCAGAACAGCAGAAACGATGGAACGAAAGGACATGACTTCCTTAATAAAATGGAAAGAGCGAAGTGTATTGCTGTGTGATCATAAAAGCAAATTATTATTGCCCTGGGAACTCAAAATGGTCGCTTGGGAAATCCCTCTTGCCCACTGCAGAGGCGGGAAGGGCGGCATCGCCGACTTGGCAAGCTGACAGCAGGGATGCAGCACAGGGTGGACGAGCGTGCACAGTGGAGGAAAATTCTGGGCGCTGGGTGAGCGATAGAACCGTTGCTTCAGGTAAAATCGCTGCATGAGAATCTTAATCAGCAATGACGACGGTTACCTGGCTCCCGGCATCAATGCGCTGGCCGAGGCGCTGGCGCCGATCGCCGATATCGTTGTCGTCGCACCGGACAGCAATCGCTCGGGCGCGTCCAATTCGCTGTCGCTCGATCGCCCGCTGTCGGTCCAGCAGGCGCCCAACGGGTTCTATTTTGTCAATGGCACCCCGAGCGATTGCGTGCACATCGCCCTGACGGGCATCCTGGATTTTCGCCCCGACCTGGTGGTCTCGGGTATCAACAACGGCCAGAACATGGGGGACGACACCCTGTATTCCGGCACCGTGGCCGCCGCCACCGAAGCGTTTTTGTTCGGCATCCCGGCCATTGCATTTTCTCAGGTCGAGTTCGGCTGGGCGCATATCGAGTCGGCCGCCCGGGTGGCGCGTGACATCGTGCAGACCCACCGCCATGCGCTGCCCGCGCCGTATCTCCTGAACGTTAACATTCCCAACCGCCCGTACGAAGAGCTCACCACGCTGTGCGCCACCCGCCTGGGCCGGCGTCACCAGTCCGAGCCGGTGCTGCGCATGCAGGACCCGCGCGGACGCGACATCTTCTGGATCGGCCCGCCCGGCGCCTGCAAGGATGCCGGTCCGGGTACCGATTTCCACGCCACCGCCCAGGGCGCCATCTCGGTGACGCCCCTGCAGATCGACCTGACCCACCGCGACCAGCTCGATGCGCTGGGACGCGCATTGGCAGGGGACGCGCCATGAGCGGCAAGTCCGGCAAGGATGCGTTGGAAAAGCGCAGTACCTTTCCATTGCCGCTGTCGTCGGTGACGGGCGGCGCCAAGGCCGGCGGCTTTTCGCCCGCACGCATCGCCACGCCGCAGACGGCCACCCAGAACGCGGCCCGCGTGGCCAGCGTGCCGGCGCCCGCGCCGTTTGGGGTGGCGCGTCCGGCCGCATCCGTCGGTGGGCACGGCTACGCCTCCACCCGCAGCCAGCCTGTAGCCGCTCCCGCGCCGCGGCCGGACCTGCTCACCTCGGATGCGATCCGCCAGCAGATGGTAGCGCGGGTGGCGCGCCAGGGCGTGGCCGACCGGGTGGTGCTGGGCGCACTCGCCACGGTGCCGCGCCACGCCTTCATCGAACCGGCCCTGTCGGCCCAGGCGTACATCGACGCCTCGCTGCCGATCGGCCACCACCAGACCATTTCCCAGCCCTACATCGTGGCGCGCATGATCGAAGTGATGCGCAACGGCGGGCAGCTCAACCGCGTGCTGGAAATCGGCACCGGCTGCGGTTACCAGGCCGCCGTGCTGGCCTGCATCGCCCAGGAAGTCTATTCGATCGAGCGGATCAAGCCGTTGCACGAGCTTGCCAAGAACAACCTGCGTCCCCTGCGCATCCCGAACCTGCGCTTGCATTACGGAGATGGTATGCTAGGTTTGCCCCAGGCCGCCCCGTTCGATGGCATCATTCTGGCTGCGGCCGGTCTCGAAGTGCCGCGCGCACTGCTCGAACAGCTCAGTATGGGCGGCCGCCTGGTGGCCCCCGTGGGCGATCGCGTCCAGCACCTGCAGCTCATTACGCGCACCGGCAAGTCCGAATGGACCCGTGACACTCTGGAAGACTGCCACTTCGTGCCGTTGCGTCCGGGTATTGCCTGAGCCGGCAGCAAGTCGACACTAATATAGAAAAGAATGAAACAAACACGCTCCATTTCCCTGCTTTCCCTGCTGGGCCTTGCCCTCGCCGTGCTGAGCGGCTGTACCACGACGACCCAGGCACCCGTGGTAGACCGTACCCCCGTTGCCGCCACCAAGCCCGCAGCGCCCGCCGAGGAGCCCAAGCTGGAACGCGGCATGTACATCGTCAAGAAGGGCGACACCCTGATCCGCATCGCGCTCGACCATGGCCTGAACTACCGCGACCTGGCGGCCTGGAACAACCTTGCCAACCCGGACGACATCAAGCTGGGCCAACTGCTGCGCGTGATGCCGCCCGAAGGCGTGGTCACCTCGCCGGTCTCGATTCCCGTGCCGGAAGTGCGCACCGCGCCGGTGCCGAAGAAAACCTCGCCGCGCGGCGACAAGCGTCCTTACAGCGACACGGCCATGGCCGACATGCAGAAGGGCGAACGGGGCGAGCGCAACGATAGCGACAAGTCCGACAGCCCGCGCCAGGCGCCCGCCAGGAGCGACCGCACGGCCGACTCCACGCCGGCCCCGGCGCCGGCCGCGGCCCCTACCGGCATCGTGCCGGGCGCCACCGTCACCGCCACGGATGACGAAAAGCTCAGCTGGATGTGGCCGTCGGACGGCAAGATCATCGCCACCTTTGACGAAGGCAAGAACAAGGGCATCGACATCGCCGGACGGGCCGGCCAGCACGTGATGGCCAGCGCCGCAGGAAAAGTCATGTACGCCGGCAGCGGCATCCGCGGTTATGGTAATCTGGTGATTGTGAAACATAGCAACAGCTTGCTGTCCGCCTACGCCCACAATCGCACCATTGTTGTCAAAGAAGGTCAAACCGTGAGCAAAGGGCAGGTCATTGCCGAGATGGGCGATTCGGACGCCGATTCGGTCAAGCTGCACTTCGAAATTCGCCAGCAGGGCAAGCCGGTCGATCCTTCGCGATTCCTGCCGAGCCGCTGACCTGCTGGCCCGACGGGCGCGCAGATCACATGGGCTTGCAATGACACATTCGACGCATTCGATCGACGACGACGCAGGAGCGGACGATTTCCCGGATGAGCCGCAAGTCCACGGCGAGGAGGGCGCCGATCTCGACGGCGAAGGCGGCGCGGACGACGCCCTGCCGCTCGGCGACGCCGCCGTCGCCGGCGTCGACGAACTGAAAAAGGTGCTGGCCGCCGAGCTCTCCACCGACGCCACCCAGCACTACCTCAACCAGATCGGCGCGCGCGCGCTCCTCACGCCGCAGCAGGAAGTCCACTTCGCCACCCTGGCCAAGGCCGGCGACTTCGCCGCCCGCCAGACCATGATCGAACATAACCTGCGCCTGGTGGTGTCGATCGCCAAGCACTACATCAACCGCGGCGTGGTCCTGCTCGACATGATCGAGGAGGGCAACATCGGCCTGATGCGCGCCATCGACAAGTTCGAGCCCGAACGGGGCTTTCGCTTTTCCACCTGGTGGATCCGCCAGAGCATCGAGCGCGCCATCATGAACCAGGCCCGCACCGTGCGCCTGCCGGTGCACATGGTGCGCGAACTGAACCAGATCCTGCGCGCCAAGTACCACCTCGAAGCCCAGCACCACGACGGCAAGGATGCCAGCGCCGAGGACATCGCCAGCCTGGTCGCGCGCCCGGTCGAGGAAGTGCAGGACATCCTGGCCCTGTCGGAACACGCGACCTCGCTCGATGCCCCGCTCGACAATGATCCGCAGTCGAGCCTGATGGACATGTTGCCGGGCGACGCCGACGACAGCCCGGACGCGCGCGCCGAGCAGCACGAAATGACGCTGC
>JBKHWY010000392.1:0-4725 GCA_046566285.1 Gammaproteobacteria bacterium
CGTCGAGCGCGAACAGGAAGAGCGCCACGCGCTGCGCACGCGCCAGAGCATCAACCTGGCCGAGTACCCGGATACCTTCGAGGTGGCGCGCCGCCTGCCGCGCAAGTTCATCGCGCTCCTGGGCCCGACCAATTCGGGCAAGACCCACCGCGCCATCGAAGCGCTGGCCAAGGCGGGCAGCGGCGTGTATCTGGCGCCCCTGCGCCTCCTGGCGCTGGAGAACTTCGAGCGCCTGCAAGCCATGGCGCCGCACGGCGAACCGCTCAAGGTCAGCCTCGTCACGGGCGAGGAGCGTCGCCTCGCGGAAGGGGCCACCCACGTGGCCAGCACCGTCGAGATGCTCGACACCCGCACCCAGGTCGAGGTGGCGGTGATCGATGAAATCCAGATGCTGGCGGACCGCGACCGGGGCGCCGCCTGGACCGCCGCCGTGTGCGGCGCGCCCGCGTCCGTGGTCTACCTGGTCGGCGCGCCGGAAGCGCGCAAGGCGGTCGAAGCGCTGGCCGAACGGCTGGAATGCCCGCTCGAAGTGCATATGCTCAAGCGCATGGGGCCCTTGTCGATGGAGCCGTCGCCGGTGAAGAAGCTGCGCAACCTGCGCCGGGGCGACGCCGTCATCTGCTTTTCACGGCGCGAGGTGCTGATGTGGCGCGACATGATCACCGAGCTGGGATTATCGGTGGCCACCGTGTACGGCAACCTGTCGCCGGAAGTGCGGCGCGCGCAGGCGGAGCGCTTCCGCGACGGCAGCGCCGACATGGTGGTCGGCACCGACGCGCTGGCGATGGGCCTGAACATGCCGATCGCGCGCATCGTGATGACCACCACGGTCAAGTTCAACGGCGTCGAGGAAGAAGAGATCCCGGCCGCGCTGGCGCGCCAGATCGCCGGCCGGGCCGGGCGCTACGGGGTGCACGAGGAAGGCCTGGTGGCCGGTTTCGACGACGAGACCCATGGCGTGATGCGCGCGCTGCTGAAGGAAAAGCTGGCGCCCCTGAACGCTTCCGGCTTTTCGGTGGCGCCGTCGCTGGAACACCTGCACCGGATATCCTCGGTCACCGGGGAGACTTCGCTGGTGAAGCTGCTGCGCCGCTTCACCCACAATATCGACGTGCCGGACGGCTTCTTCTTCCCCCGCATCACGGACGAGCAGTCCGAACGGGCCGAGTGGCTCGACACCCTGAACCTGACGGTGGCGGAAAAGTTCATGCTGTCGCTGGTGCCGATTTCCACCAAGGTGCCGGCGCTGCTGCATGCCTGGGAACAGTGGGCGCGCGCGCTGGCCAAGAAGATCGTCTCGCGCCTGCAGCCCCAGCACGAGGACTTCGCCTGGCAGAACCTGCAGGAAGTGGAAGATGCCTGCCGCCTGTACTCGGCCTACGCCTGGCTGGGCTACCGCCAGCCCGAGTATTTCCCCAGCATCGAGCTGGCGCAGGAACTGGCCCGCTCGGCCTCGGAGAAGGTCGATTCGATCCTGCGCGCGCAGAACGCGGCGGCGCGCCGCAAGCAGGAGCGGCGCTTCCGCTAGCGCCGGGCGGCGTCACGCGCCCGGCGCAGCGCTACACTAGATCAGCTGCAGGAGGCGCCCGCACTCGGCGCGCAGGGCCGCCACTTCGCCCACCACGGCGTTGGTGGCGCCCAGGTCGCGCTCATGCGCCGTCTTCATCTCCGCCAGCAGCGTGTCGGCCTGGCCGTAGATCTCCTGCATGGCTTGCGCCGCGCTCTGACGAATTTCGCCGCCGACGTCGCTGGCGATGTTGGCGAAGTTGTTCAGCAGGTCGCGCTTGGCCTCGCGCAGCTTGGCTTCATTGGCCGCTTCCTCCACTTCCGACGCCACGTTCGACACCAGTGAGAACAGGCTCATGGCCACGTTCAGGTAGGGCACGGCGTTCGACAGGTTCTTGGCCCAGTTGGCCGCCTGCCAGGGCTTGAATTTGATGCCGGCCCATTTGCCCACCGTGCGGATGCCGGTCGCCAGCCCGGTCTTGCTGGCCTCGGCCGCGCCGATCAGGGTTTTGGATGCGCCCAGGCCCACCGTGTCGGCCACCCGCTTCATGGTCGCCACGTTGGACTTCAATCCGCCGGTGAGGTTGGACGTCTTCGGTGCGCTGGCCGACACGCCCGTATCGACGTTGTCCAGGAAGTCGGCCATCAGCGGGCTGGCGAACTCCTTGCCCATCTCCTCGCGCAGGGCCGCCACCGCCGCTTCGATTTCCTTGTGCAGCACGTCGGAGGCCTGCAGGCAGAACGCTTCGATCTGCTGCGGCGCGCGTTCCAGGTCCGCCTCCAGCGTGGACGACACGCCCACCCCGGCGCCCAGCTGGTGGCCCAGCTTTTCGATGCGCTGGGTGAGCTGGGCGATTTCACCTTCCACCTTCACGGAGAGGGCGCGGCGCTGGCGCGCCAGCACGCCGGTGAGCTTTTTCAGCAGGTGCATCTGCTGGTCGTCGCGCCCATCGTCGCGCGCGCTCGCTTCGGTGATCTCGTCCAGGCTGGCCAGCACCAGCCGTAGCGGCGTGTCCAGCCGCGCGGTGGCGCCCTTGGCGGCGATGAACTCGTTCAGCATGGCCGTCAGGGTGTCGAAGCGGCTCAGGGCCATGAGCTCGGGGTCGTCCTCGTCGATGCCGTCGAGCTGGTCGCGCGCATCGCAGAAGGCCAGCGGGAAGCGGGCCAGCTCGTACGGCGCCAGCGAAGCGCGCAGGGAGGTGGTGTAGTGGCCGATGCGGGTCTCGACGTCGCCGCCTTCGCAGGACATTTTATTGACCAGCAAAAGCATCTTGTTCTGGTAATTGCGCTCGAACGCCAGGTCCTTGAAGTTGGCCAGCGTGGTGGTGTCGAACAGGCTGTAGGTCAGGCAGTAGACCAGCAGGTCGGCGCGCGCGATGGCCTCGTAGGTACGGGCATCGTGATCGGTGCGCTCGGTCCACAGGCCGGGCGTGTCGACCAGCTGCACGCCATTCCATTCGTAGTGCTTGCACGCGTCGGTGGCGATGTCGGCCGAGATGGCCAGGTCGCGCCGGCCGGTGAGGGCCGAGATCAGCGAGCTCTTGCCGGCGCTGTATTCGCCCACGAAGGCAATCGTCAGAAAGCCGCGCTGGCGGAACTCCGCCAGGTCCTTGTCGAGCGTGGCGCGGATCGGGCTGCCCCGCAGCGCTTCGCTGGCCAGCAGCGCGTCGACGCGGGCGAGGATCTGGTTGAACTGTTCGCCGTAGACGGCAGCGGTGATGGTCATGTGGATGCTCGTGAGGGTTGGATTTGAATATGGATCTGTTCCTGGATGATGGCTTCGATGCGCGCCAGGTCGGACGGCACACGCAGGCCGGCCTGCACCGCGATGTCGATGCGCTGGCCGACCTCGCGCTCGACCGGGCCGATGCGCGCACGCAGGGCGTCGGCCGAGGCTTGCGAGGGCGAACCCTTGGCGAAATCCAGAATGCGGGCGGCGAAATGGGTGTTGAGCGCCTGGCGCTGCGTCTCCAGCTTGGCAGCGCCTTCGCCCAACACGCGGCCGACAAATGCCAGGCCTTCGGCGGAGCTGCGGAAGTAATCGTGCACGGATGCCGCGCACGCTTCGCACTGCTCGCGAAATTGCGTCACGGCCGCCCCCAGGATGGCGGCGCTTTGCTGCTCGACCTGGCTGCCCAGCGCCTGGGTGATCTTCGCCACCGCCTTGCGCCGCTTGGACGCCTTCGATTCGAACAGCGAGGCGAGAAAGCCCACCACGGCCACCGCACCCCATACCCAGCCGGCCGGATTCCACCAGTTGGCCAGCGCGGCCACGGCCATGCCCAGGCCCGCCAGGCTGCTGCCCCACTGCAGGGTCTTGCCGAACCAGACGCTGGAATCCTGTTCGTCCAGGCGCTGCGCGCCAAAGGAGAGCTTGCGCTGCAGGAGCAGTTCGCGCCCGATCTCGTCCAGCAGTTCGTTGACTTCGCCCGAGAAGGCGGCCAGCGCCTTTTCCTGCGCCACGCGCAGCTGGCCCTCGATGTCCTTGTTCGCCAGGTGCGCGCGCCAGGCCTCGTTCAGGGCTTCCTCCGCGTCGTCCCAGTGGTCTTCGGCGAAGTCGTCGATGTCGCGCGTGACGGCGGCGAAGATGGCGCGGATGTCCAGGTCGAGCTGGCGCGCATGGTCGTCGGTGGCCTTGCGCATGCGCGCGGCGCCGTCGGCCGCGCGTTCCAGCACTTCGGCGCCGAACTGGCCGTAGAAGCCGGCGCGCCGGCGCAGGTCCTCCAGCGGACCTTCGATGTCGGCCACGGTGCTGCCCAGCAGGTTCTGGCTGCGCCGCAGCAAGCCTTCGTCCAGCAGGGACAGGCGCACCGAATCGAGGAAGTGCTGCAGCCGGCTGGCTTTCATCAGGGCGCTAGCGTGCTCGTGGCCGGGGTCGCGCTGGGCCATCTGGGCGGCCAGCAGCTGGACCGGCACGATGGGGAAGTCGGCCGTGCCGTAGTAGGCCGCCGCGTCGCGCTGGATGCGGTCGATGTGGCCGCCCAGGTCGCGCTTCTCGCTTGAGAAGGGCTTGTCCGGATTGTCCAGGAAGCGGCGCAGGCGCTTTTCGTCCTGCAGGTTGACCTGCACGTTCAAGAGGATCAGCAAGGGCTTGCCCTTGCGCCGCAGCTTTTTGAGAAATTCGAATTCCGAGGCTTGCTGGTTGTTGTTGGTGACGACAAAGCAGATCAGGTCCGCTTCGTCGATGATGCCCTCGGCCACCGGCACCAGGTCTTCGCC
>JBKHWY010000393.1:0-4693 GCA_046566285.1 Gammaproteobacteria bacterium
GATGCGCGCGTTGAGCATGGCGATGCGGCCAATCGCCGCGTTGGCCGAATCGACGATCGCGTCGCGCTGCTGGCTGACCGACTGCAGCTGGGCGTTGTAGACGTTATTGAGGCTGTTGAAGCGCTGGGCCAGCAGGGCGGCGGACGTCAATACCTGCTGGCGCAGCGGGGTGGAGGTGGCGTTGTCGCCGGCCACCGCGTTAAGCGACGCGAAGAACTGGTCGAGCGCGGACGACAGGCTGGCGGTGTCGTCGCTCATGACCCGTTCGAGCTGGGTCAGGTAGGGCTGGGTCTGGGCGTACTGGCCCGCTTCGGACGCCGCGCGCCACATCTGCTGGCTCTTGTAGCCGTCCGCGAAGCGCAGCAGCGCGCCCACCTGCACGCCGTTGCCGACCGAACGGCCGCTGGCATCCGGGCCGACGGCGGTCAAGAGCGCGGCCTGGCGGGTGTAGCCCTTGGTCTGCAGGTTGGCGATGTTCTGGCTGGTGGCCGACAGCGCCAGCTGCGAGGCGAGCGCGCCGGTCAGCGCGTTGGTCATGATGGTCATGGCGTCAGGTCTGGCTGAAAGAGGATATACCGGTACAAGGCGACCGTTTACCTGGTTTTGTTAAGTCCGGGTTTGGCTGGAGGCGTCACCTCATGCGGGAGCACCTGGCGCAGGATCGCGTCGGCGATGCCGAAGGCGCGCTGGCCGGCCATCTGCCGTGCCAGCATCCCGTCCGCCATCTCCTGCATGTCCTGGTTGACGCGGTTGTTGAACACGCTGTCCTCGCTGGCCATCGCGCGCGTGGTGGCGCGCATGTCGCGCAGCATGTGGGTGATGAAGAAGCTCTCGAATTCCTCGGCCGCCTTCGTCGCCTTGGACACCACGTCCGGCTGCCGCGCGCCGTGCAGGGACGGGTTCAGGTCATTGGTCGTCTTCATCAGATCACCACCAGTTCGCCTTCGATGGCGCCGGCCTGGTCGAGCGCCTGCAGGATCGCCATGATGTCGTCCGGGGAGGCGCCCAGGCTGTTGATGGCATCGATGATGGTCTGCAGCTTGGCGCCGGCGGGCCAGCGGAACATCTGGCGCGCGCCCTGGTCTACCGACAGTTGCGATTGCGGCGTGACGGCGGTCTGGCCATTCGACATGGGGCCGGGCTGGCTGACGCGCGCGCTCTCCGAAATCACCACCTTGAGCGAACCATGGGTGACAGCGGCCGCCTTCACGCGCAAGCCTTCGGCAATCACCACGGTGCCGGTGCGCGAGTTGAACACCACCTTGGGCACCTCGGTTCCCGCTTCCACCTGCAAAGCCGTCAGCTTGGCCATGAAGGCCACCCGCTCGGTGGGGTTAAGCGGGGCGACGACTTCCACGCTGGTGCCGTCGCTGGTGGTGGCCACGTCGCCGAAGCGCTTGTTGATCGCTTCGACCACATTGGTGGCGGTCTCGAAGTGCGGGTGGCGCAGGCGCAGCAGCACTTGCGGGCGGGTGGCGAAATCGGTGGTGATCTCGCGCTCGATGATGGCGCCGTTGGGAATGCGGCCGGTGGTCGGGGTATTCACGGTGACCGATGAACCGCTCTTGCCGGAGGCGTTCAGGCCGCCCACCACCAGGTTGCCCTGGGCCAGCGCATACACTTCGTTGTCGGCCGCGCGCAGCTGGGTCAGCAGCAGGGTGCCGCCGCGCAGGCTCTTGGCGTCGCCCAGCGATGAGACGGTGACGTCGATCGGTTGGCCGCGCCGGTACCCGGGCGGGAACACGGCCGAGATCATCACGGCGGCCACGTTCTTGTTCTTGGCATCCTCGCCTTCGGGCAGCTTGACACCGAACTGCTTGAGCATGTTGACCACCGACTGGCTGGCGTACTTCACCTGGGTGGAGTCGCCGCTGCCGTTCAGGCCCACCACCAGGCCGTAGCCGACCAGCGGGTTCTCGCGCACGCCTTCGACGGAGACCAGGTTGCGCAGGGCTTGCGCGGCCAGGGCGCCATGGCTGAAGGCCAGGGCGGCCAGGATGAAAAGAATACGGATCATGATCAGAACGGCATCAGGGGACTATTGAAAAAGCGCGTCAGCCAGCCGGGCGCATTGGCGTCGGCCAGGGCGCCTTGCGCGGAGTAGGCAATGCGCGCATTGGCCACGCGCAGCGACGAGACCTGGTTGTCGGCGTCGATGTCGGCCGCGCGCACGAAGCCTTTCAGGCGCACGAATTCCTCGCCCTGATTGAGCGTCAGGCTCTTTTCGCCGGCCACGCGCAGCAGGCCATTGGGCAGCACTTCCTGCACGATGACGGTCAGCGCGCCGGACAGGGCGTTCTGCTGGGTGCTGGTGGTGTCGCCCGAGAAGCTGCGATCGCCCGCGATCTCCACGCCGGTCTTGTCCAGCACCTTGCCGAACAGGCCTGCGGGCGCAACCGAAACGGCCGCGCCCTTCTTGATGCTGGTGCCGGCGCGCTTGCTGGCCTGCGTGGTCTCCTGCAGCAGCACGGTGACCACGTCGCCCACGCGGTAGGCGCGGCTGTCGGAGGTGAGCGGCACGGCGTCGGCCGAGAACACGCCGCCCGCGACGCCGCCGCGCGGCGCCGCGCGCACCATCGGTACGGCGTCGTCGGCCATCGGCATGGGTTTGGAGGCGCATCCGGCCAGCAGCAGGCCGAGTGCGGTGATGGCGAGGGGTTTCATCAGCGCGCCGCCTGGGCCAGGTACTGCAGCATGTTGTCGGCTGCCGACAGCACCTTGGTGTTCATCTCGTAGGTGCGCTGGGCAGCGATCATGTCCACCATTTCTTCCACCACCTGCACGTTCGAGCCTTCCAGCGCGCCCTGTTTGAGCTTGCCGAAAGCGCCATCGCCCGGGCGGCCTTCGGTGGGCGCGCCGCTGGCGGCGGTTTCCTGGAACAGGTTCTCGCCCAGGGCCAGCAGGCCCGCCGGGTTCACAAAAGAAGTCAGGGTCAATTGGCCCAGTTCCGTCGGCGCCGTATTGCCGGGAACAGTGGCCGACACCATGCCGTTTTCCGCGATCGAAATCGAGGTGGCGTTATTCGGAATGGTGATCTGCGGGACCAGCGGCAAGCCCTGGGCATTGACCAGGGTGCCGTTCGGGTCGATCTGCAACTGGCCGGCGCGGGTGAAGCCCGGCTCGCCGTTCGGACGGCGCACCTGCAGGAAGCCGTTGCCGGAGATGGCCACGTCGAGCTGCTGGCTGGTGGTCTGGATGCTGCCGTTGCTGAACACTTTCTGGGTGCCGACCACGCGCGTGCCGTTGCCGAGCTGGACGCCGTTGGAGACGGTGTTGTCCGCGCTTTGCGCGCCCGGCTGGGCGTCCACCTGGTAGTGCAGGTCCTCGAACACCACGCGGTCGCGCTTGAAGCCGACCGTGTTCACGTTGGCCAGGTTGTTGGCGATGGCCTGCAGCTTGGCGTCCTGCGCCTGCACCCCGGTTTTGCTGATCCACATTGCTGGATTCATTTGGAACTCCTAATTTTGAGGAACGCTTACGCGCCCAGCAGGCGGTTGCCTGCTTCATTCATCTTGTCGCCCGCGGCGAACAGCTTCATTTGCAGTTCGAACGCGCGGTTGAGCGACATCGTCGCCACCATTTCCTCGATGGCCGACACATTGCTGCCTTCCAGCGCACGCGCCTGCACCCTCACGTTGGGATCCGCCGGCAGCGGGTCGCCGCCGCGTGCGACGATCAGGCCCGCTTCGTTCTTGGTCACTTCCGACGCTTCCGCGTTCACCAGGCGCAGGCGGTCGATCACCTGCATACTGGTTGCGCCATTGGCCAGCACCGACACGGTGCCGTCCGCGGCGATCTCCACCGCCGTGTGCGGCGGCAGGGTGATCGGGCCGCCTTCGCCCAGGAGTGGCTGGCCCTGCACGGTGAGCGCGCCGTCGGCGCCCACCTCGATGGCGCCGGCGCGGGTGTAGGCTTCGCCCCCGCCGTACTGCACGGCGAAGTAGCCGCTGCCCTGGATGGCCACGTCGAGCGCACGGCCGGTCTCGCGCACGGTGCCGGGTTTCGCCGAGATGGCATCGGCCTCCGTGCGCACCAGGTGCATGTCGTCGTAGCCATAGCCGTTCTGGGCCTGGCTTTTCGAGGCCAATTCCAGGTTGGCGCGAAAGCCGGGCGTGTCCAGGTTGGCCAGGTTATTGGCATGCACCTGCTGCGCGCGCATCAGGTGTTCGGCGCCGGAGACGGCGGTGAAAATCAGTTTATCCATATGCCCTCGATCACAAAGCCTGCATCAGGGCCTGCATCATCTGGTTTTCCGTGGTAATGACCTTGGAATTGGCCTGGTAGTTGCGCTGCGAGGTCATCAAGCCCACCAGTTCGGCGGTGATGTCCACGTTCGGGCCTTCCAGCGCGCCGGTATTGAGCTTGCCGGCCAGGCCCGCGCCCGGAGTGCCGTACAGGGCCAGGCCCGAGGCGGCGTTGGCTTGCCAGCTGGTGTCGCTGGTGGGCGAGAGCGCGCCTTCGTTGGCAAACGTCGCCAGCGCCACCGTGCCCACCACCTGCTTCTGCTCGTTGCTGTAGCGCGCCACCACCGAGCCGTCGGGCGCCAGCTCCACGCCCACATACGTGCCGGAGGCATAGCCGTCGGTGCTGTTGGTGGTGGTGGTCGCTTCGCCGGCGAACTGGGTGCTGCCGCTGTAGTCCACGGTGAAGGTGAGGGGATCGCCGCCGTTGGTGGGGGTGAGCGTCAGGGCAG
>JBKHWY010000394.1:0-4686 GCA_046566285.1 Gammaproteobacteria bacterium
CCACCCACAGCCACAGGATGGCGGTGGCGATATCCACCGCGCCGTAGGCCGCATACACGCGGCCGCTGGCGGCCGGGTGCAGGGTCAGCAGCCAGACGAACAGCGCCAGGCTGCATGCGGCCGGCACCAGCAGCCACGCCGAACCCTTCCCGGTCAGCCACAGCAGCGGCAGGTAGCAGCCCAGCAGTTCAGCCACCGCCGTGGCAAAGAACAGGGCCAGGCCGCGCGCCAGCAGAGGCCACGCCATCAGGCCCGCCTGCGCAATTCGGTGACAGTGCTGGCGTCGGCCGCTTGGCTGGACAGCTCGTCGATGATGCAGCAGTCGCGGCTGGGCCCGCCCACGCAGGCGGCATCGCAATCGGCCACGAAACCTTGCAGGGTCGCCTCCAACGCGCGCAGCGCAGCCAGGCGCGACCGGACTGCGGCCAATTGTGCCTGTGCGACATCCCTCACCTCCGCGCAATCGCCCTCGCCCTTGTCGAATACGCCTACCAGCTCGCGCACCTGTTCGATGGGAAAGCCGAAGTCGCGGCAGCGCTTGATGAACTGCAGGCGCTGCAGGTCGGCGGCGCGGTAGTGGCGATGGCCCGCGCCGGTGCGCGCGGCCGGGGGCAACAGCCCGATCTGTTCATAGTAGCGAATGGTGGGAACGCTGCAGCCGGCCTGGTCCGCGAGCGCGCCGATCGATAGCGTGGAAGCCGCCATAAAAAAGCTTGCAACTGAAGTGACTTGAGCCTGTATGGTATCGCACCTGAACAATGAGCAGAATGGAAACCATGTCCTATCCCTACCTTGGCGACCTCGTCTATGCACTGACGGGCGTCCGCCTCCCCTTGCCGATCGCAATGTTCGGCCTGTTCGTCGCTTTCGCCATGCTGGCCGCCGGCGCCATCCTGTCGCGCGAGCTGCGCCGCCTGCACCTGGCCGGGGCCATCGGCCCGGCGCGGCGGCGCGGCGTGGAGGTCGCCCCGCATACGCTGGTGTCGGACTTCACGGTGGTGGTGATGGTGGCCGGGGTCGTGGGCGCGCGCGTGTTCCACATCCTCGAACACACGGACAGCTTTGCCGCCGACCCGCTGGCGATGATCTTCAGCCGCTCGGGCTTGAGCGTGTTCGGCGGGCTGATCTTCGGCGGCGTGGCTGGCTGGGCGATGCTGCGCCGCTGGCAGTTGCCGCTGCGACCCTTCATGGACGCGATCGTCCCTGCCCTGATGCTCGGCTACGCCATCGGGCGGCTGGGCTGCCAGGTGTCGGGCGATGGCGACTGGGGCACGCTGGCGGACATGGCCGCCAAGCCGGGCTGGCTGCCCACCTGGCTGTGGGCGCAGACCTATCAGAACAATATCGTCGGCGAAATCATTGCCGCACCGGGCGTGTATCCGACCCCGATCTACGAGAGCGTGATGGCGCTGGCCTGCTTCGGCCTGTTGTGGGCGCTGCGCCGGCACACGCGCCCGGCCGGCTGGCTGTTTTCCCTGTACCTGGTGCTGGCCGGGGCGGAGCGCCTGCTGATCGAGCAGATTCGCGTCAACGTGCGCTTCGAGCTGCTGGGGCTGCGCTTCACGCAGGCCGAGTTGATCGCGCTGCTGTTCATTGCCGCCGGGCTGGCAGGGATGCTGCTGGCGCGGCAGTCCTCACACCGGCGCGGCGCGACTACACGGCGGTTGTAGTACGACTACAGACAGTAGATGTGACCCGCGCGCGCGCAATCGATGTCGTCTATATAAGTATAGTGGCTAAATCGCCTAAATTGCGTGTGGTTTTCAAGAACTTTCGTTGACAGTGCATCTAGTTTTAGTACAGAATCTTTAGCAGAACGTCAAAAGAAGCCTTGCAAAGGCGAAACGTCTAGTAAATCTGTGTTAACCCTCCCGTGCCGTGACTTTGCATCGCTCGTCGGGAATTTACTGATCCATCTGAAGGGACAAATGAACAAATTCGCACACCAGCGCGCCGTCAACGCCGCAGGTTCTGTATTCCAGCTGAGCCCCGTGGCCGTCGGCTGCGCGGTCTTCGTGTCGGCCATGGCCGGCAACGCCAGTGCGCAAGCCGTGGCGGCGCAACCGGGTGCCGAGGCACCGATGCAGACCGTGCAGGTGACCGGTATCCGTCGCGCCATCGAGAGCGCGATCGCCGTCAAGCGCGAGTCGACCGCCATCGTCGAAGCCATTTCCGCCGAAGACATCGGCAAGCTGCCGGACATCTCGATCGCCGAATCGCTGGCGCGCCTGCCAGGCCTGTCGGCCCAGCGCGTGAACGGCCAGGCCCAGCAGATCAGCATCCGCGGCACCTCGGGCGACCTGTCGACCGCGCTGCTGAACGGCCGCGAGCAGGTCAGCACCAGCTCGAACCGTACCGTTGAATACGACCAGTACCCATCGGAACTGATCAACGCCGTCACCGTGTACAAGACCGGTGACGCCGCCGTCGTCGGCCAGGGCCTGTCGGGCACGGT
The DNA here is from genome assembly GCA_046566285.1 of Gammaproteobacteria bacterium. Classification (GTDB taxonomy): domain Bacteria; phylum Pseudomonadota; class Gammaproteobacteria; order Burkholderiales; family Burkholderiaceae_D; genus Telluria_A. The sequence goes on from JBKHWY010000394.1 coordinate 2,456, forward strand.
CGACCTGCAGACCATCAAGCCGCTGTCGCTGCGCGAGCGCACCATCAGCGTGAACGTGCGCGGCGAGAAGAACTCGAAGGGCAAGATCAGCGCCGGTTCGCCCGATACCGGCAGCCGCGTCAGCGCTTCCTACGTCGACCAGTTCGCCAACCGCACCGTGGGCATCGCCCTCGGCTACGCGCGCCAGGACAAGCCGAACGTCTCGGAACAGTTCGAGACCTGGGACTGGGTCAACAACGACAGGGCCGTACCAGGCCAGACCATCAAGGTCCCGAAAGGCATCAAGGCGCTGGCCGTGACCGGCAACCAGGTGCGCGATGGCCTGATGGGCGTGCTCGAATTCCGCCCGAACCGCAATTTCAGCTCGACGCTGGACGTGTACCACTCGCGCTTCGAGCAGGATGAAGTGCGCCGCGGCATGGAAATCCCGATGCAGGACGATGGCAGCGTCAGCTTCGCCAATCCGAACGTCGTAAACGGCGTGATGGTCTCGGGCACCGCCAACAACGTCAATCCGGTGGTGCGCAACAACCGCATGACCCGCGACGACAAGCTGACCGCCATCGGCTGGAACAACCGCTACAGCAGTGGCGACTGGGTGGCCGTGATCGACCTGAGCCGCTCCAAGGCCGACCACAAGGAAGAGCTGGTCGAGATCAATGCCGGCCGCCAGGCGCGCCAGACCCTGGGCTTCGATTACTCGAACGGCGCCGTTCCCAACCTGAGCCTGTCGGGCGTGTACGACGATCCGTCGCAGCTGCGCATCGGCGGCCAGTTCGGCCAGGGCTATGTCAACGCGCCGCACATGACCGACGAACTGAAGTCGGCCCGCGCCAGCGTCGAGTACAAGTTCGCCAACGGTCCGTTCAGCAGCGTCGAAGTCGGCTTCAACGTGTCCAAACGCGACAAGGAAAAGCAGCACCTGGAAACCGGCTTTAACGCCCTCGGCGACGGCAGCTTCGCCGCCAACGTCGTGAACGGCTCGCAAGACCTGTACGCCCTGCCGAACACCCTGAGCTGGGACATCAACGGCGTGCTGGCCCAGAACTTCAGCCCGTTCACCCCGGCGGTCCTGGTGCCATGGGGCGCGACCAAGAACTGGACCATCTCGGAAAAGGTCAAGACCGGCTACGTCAAGCTGAACATCGACACCGAACTGATGGCCATGCCGCTGCGCGGCAACGTTGGCGTGCAGATCGTCAAGACCGACCAGAGCTCGACCGCCCAGACGCTGCGCGCCTGGCCGTTCGCCGACCTGGTGCCGCTGACCGATGGCAAGAAGTACACCGACTATCTGCCCAGCCTGAACCTGGCCTGGACCCTGCCGGACGACCAGGTCGTGCGCTTCGGCGCCGGCCGTACCCTCGCCCGTGCGCGCCTGGACCAGCTGAACGCGGCCCTGGAAGTCGGCCTGACCCAGCAGAGCACCGGTACGCCGTACGGCAACGGCGGCAACGCCCAGCTCGACCCGTGGCGCGCCAACCAGATCGACCTGTCGTACGAGAAGTACTTCAACAAGAAGGGTTATGTCTCGGCCGCCGGTTTCTACAAGGACCTGAAGTCGTACATCTACAACTTGACCGTGCCGCGTGACTTCTCCGAGTACCGCCTGGTCGGCGCCACCAGCAACATCGGCACCATGAACCAGCCGAAGAACGGTGACGGCGGCCGTCTGAGTGGCCTCGAGTTTGCCGTGTCGACCCCGCTGGATGTCCTGCATCCGATGCTGGAAGGCTTCGGCGTGACCGCCAACGCTTCGTTCACCAGCAGCCAGATCGCGATCAAGGACCAGCGTTTCGGCACGATGGACATCCCGCTGCCGGGCCTGTCCAAGCGCGTGTACAACCTGACCGCCTACTACGAGCAGAACGGCTTCTCGGCCCGTGTCAGCGAGCGTCGCCGCAGCGACTTCGTCGGCGAGATCGGCGGCATCGGTGGCGCCAACGAGCTGACCTTCGTCAAGGGCGACACCGTGGTTGACCTGCAACTGGGCTACGACTTCCCGCAAGTGAAGGGCCTGTCGGTGCTGTTCCAGGTGAACAACCTGACCGACACGCACTTCCAGACCTACGCCGGTTCGCAAGACCGTCCACGCGGCTACACCAAGTATGGCCGCCAGATGCTGCTGGGCCTGAACTACAAGCTGTAATTCAATCCCTTTGGCCGTCACGAGCCCCTGCAGGCAGCCGCCTGCAGGGGCTTTTTTTCGTCCCCGGCAGACCCGCGCACAG
>JBKHWY010000395.1:0-4682 GCA_046566285.1 Gammaproteobacteria bacterium
ATCGTAATGCGCTTCGTCGGCGCCCGGCGGATAGTATTTACGCAGCCACGCGCGCTCGTCCGAGGCCCAATCGTCGAGATAGGCGCTCGCGTCCTTCGGAAACAGCGTCGCGCCCGCCATCTCATGCAGGTGGTACAGGTAATCGTCCAGTTGCGAGGCCAGTTGCTGGCGGCCGATCGAGCGCACGTTGGGCGCGATGAAGCTCGCATGCAGGAAGCTGGCGATCATCGGCGCGTGATCCGCAGCCAGCAGGCGCCAGCCGGGATGGCTGCGCCGCTGTAGGGTCAATTGCTCGAAGTCCATCGTATCCGCCATTCATGAAAGGGCCGATACTTTATCACCCCCGCGCCGGCGTGGCCAATTTGATATCCAGCCATCGCCCCCGTCTATTGCTTCGCCGTACCCTACGCGGCGGAAATGTAGCTTCTTCTATACTTTTTGCCGTTAGCGAGCGATGCGCTCGCCGCACCAGGAAGGGAAACTGATGAGCTATGTGTTTTTGGGTAATTCCATGGTGGACTGGACCGCGGCACTCTCCGTGGCCGCGGCCGTCGCCGTGGTGGCGTATGCCGTGGTGAAATTCATCAGCCACCGGCTGCGGGTGGTGGCCGCCAGCACGGATACCTATGTGGACGATGTATTCGCCAATTCGCTGGACAACACCGGCTGGTGGTTCCTGCTGATCGGCGGACTTTACATCGGCAGTTACTGGCTGGACTTGAAACCCAAGCAGGAACTGTTCGTGCAGCGCACCGCCATCACGATCGCGGCCATCCAGGCGGCCGTGTGGGGCGACACCGCGATTCGCGGCTGGCTCAAATACTGTGTGGAGAAGGCCCGCCGCGAGAATGTCGCGAGCACAACCTCGACGGCGGTGATGGGCTTTGTCGCGCGCACCATGCTATGGACGGTATGCGTGCTGATGATCCTCGATAACCTGGGCTTCAATATCGCGACCCTGGTGGCCAGCCTGGGTATCGGCGGTATCGCCGTGGCGCTGGCGGTGCAGAACATCCTGGGCGATTTGTTCGCATCGCTGTCGATCGTGCTCGACAAACCTTTTGTCGTGGGCGACTTCATTATCGTGGGCGATGCGCTGGGCACGGTGGAATTCATCGGGCTCAAGACAACGCGCATCCGCAGCCTGGGCGGAGAACAGATCGTGTTTTCGAATGCCGATCTGCTGAGGAGCCGCATCCATAACCACAAGCGCATGGAAGAACGCCGCCAGGCCTTCGTGATCGGGGTGTCATACGACACCACCGCCGAGCAGCTCAGGAAAATCCCGCTGATCCTGCGCGAGGAAATCGAAGCGCGCGAAAAAGTACGGTTCGACCGCGCGCATTTCCGCAACTACACCGAGACGGCGATGGAATTCGAAGCGGTGTATTTCATGACCACGCCGGACTATAACCTGATGATGGATTATCAGCAGGCGATCAACGTGGCGCTGTATGAGCGGTTCGAACGGGAGGGCATCAAGTTCGCCAGCCCGCGCCGGCAGATTTACCTCGTCAAGGACGACGAGCGGGAAGCGCGGCGCGAGGACGAGCGCGGTCCGCGTCAATTCAATACAGTCAGGCACTGAGCCGATCCCGCCGCAGTCCGCTACCGTGCTCCGCTGCTTTTCTAGCTGACATACGATTTATCCAGCGAAGACTTGGTGATGCTCATTGCGCATGAACGACACGTCAAAGATGTCAGGCAGTTCGCGCAATCGCGCGGTCTCCGCTGACAGCCAGGCCGCAAGAACCCTGTTCGAATACGACGCCGGACCGGGTTCCGTGCGCCTGGCGCTGGTCATCGTTGCGGTATCGCTGGGGATGCTTTTGGCGCTCATCCCTTTCGCCCACACGCCGCTGGCGCCTGCCCCGTGGTTCATTCCCCTGCACCAGCCCGTGCTCGCAATCAACGACCTGATCACGACGACGCTGCTGCTCGGCTATTTCCACCTTACCCGCAAGCACTGCATTCTCATCCTGGCGTGCGGTTACCTGTACTCGGCCATCATGGCGACGGTGCACCTGCTGTCCTTTCCAGGCGTATTCTCGCCCACCGGCCTGCTGGGCGCCGGTCCGCAGACCACCGGCTACCTGCACGTGTTCTGGCATCTCGGCTTTCCGGCGTCGGTCATCGCTTATTGTTTCCTCAAGCAAGCGGACCGCCGGGCGGACCAGCCGGGGTGGGCCACGAGCAAGGCCGTCCTGGCAACGCTCGCGTGCGCCGCCGTGCTGGGTACGCTGGCCGCGGCGGGCGGCGACTGGCTGCCTCAGATGCTGCAGGACAACCGTTACTCCTCCGTTTTCAACCTCGGCCGCTACGGGCAATGGTTCGTGACCGGCCTGGCCCTGGCGATGCTGTTCACCCGCCGCTCGCCGTCGGCGCTGGACACGTGGCTGGTGGTGGTGCTGTCCGCCTGGTTCTTCGAAATCGGACTCGTCAGCGTCTTCAACGCCGGCCGATGGGATGTCGGGTTCTATGCGGGCCGGGCCTACGCCCTGGTTTCGTCGAGTTTTGTGCTCATCATGCTGCTCACCGAGCACGGACGCATGCACCGCGACCTGGCCGACGCCCAGGCCACCGCCCGCACAGCGGCCAGCCTGCAGGAGATGCAGCAGGTGCTCGGGCTGGCATTGGAAGCGGGAAGGATGGGGGTGTTCAGCTGGGACCTCGTCAACAATCGCGCATGGTGGAGCCCGGAAGTGGAGCGCAACATCCTTGGGCTCGCGCCCGGGCAACTGGCGTCCGAGCCGGGCGCGCTGATGCAGTATGTGTTCGCCGAGGACCGCGACGGCCTGCGCGCGCAGATTCGCGATTGCATCGATCAGCGGTGCGAATGCGATGTCGAGTTCCGCCTGCACGACGCGCAACGCAATACGCGCTGGGCGTTTGCGCGCGGCAAAGCGGGCTACGGCGACGATGGCAAGGCAACGGTGGTATTCGGTGTCATTGCCGACATCACCGAGCGCAAGCGCGGCGAGGCGGCGGCCGCCGAGATGGAGGCGCATTTCCACACGCTGGCCGACGAATTGCCGGAGATCGCATGGATGGCGCGGCCGGACGGCTGGATCTACTGGTTCAACCGGCGCTGGCGCGAGTACACCGGGCTGTCCCAGCACGAGGCCGAAGGCTGGGGCTGGCGCCAGGTGAACGACCCGGCGTTGGTGCCGACCATTGTCGCAAGGTGGCAGCATTCGGTCGCCACCGGTGAGCCGTATGAAATGGTGGTGCCCCTGAAGGGCACGGACGGGCGCTGGCGCCAGTTCCTGAGCCGCGCCGTGGCGCTGCGCAACAGCGAAGGGCAGATCATCCACTGGTTCGGGGTCAATGCCGACATCACCACGCAGACCGACGCCGAACAGGCGCTCAAGCTGGCGGACCAGCGCAAGGACGAATTCCTGGCCACCCTCGCCCATGAGCTGCGCAATCCGCTGGCGCCGATCCGCAACGCTGCCGTGCTGCTGTCGCGCATGCCCGGGCTGCCGGCCAACATCGAGCGGACGCTGGCCGTCATCGACCGCCAATCGCGCCATCTGGCGCGGCTGGTCGATGATCTGCTGGAGGTATCCCGCATCACCCAAGGGAAAGTTTCGCTGCGCAAGGCCGAGGTATCGCTGCTCGATTGCCTGTCCGATGCGCTGAACGCGGTGGACGCCACGCTCAAGGCAGCCGGCCATGAGGTGCTGGTGAACTTACCCGACGACCCTTTATATGCGTGTGCGGACGCCACCCGCATGGTCCAGTGCTTCCTCAACCTGCTCAACAACGCGATCAAATTCACGCCGCGTGGTGGCGTGATCAGCGTGTCGGCCGAGCGCCGGCCCGGTCAGGCGAAGATCTCGATTTCCGATAGCGGGATCGGCATTGCTCCGGAACACCTCAAGCATATCTTCGGCCTGTTCTCGCAAGTGGCTCCCGCGCTCGAGCGCAGCCAGGGCGGTCTCGGTATCGGGCTGTCGCTGGTGAAAGGATTCGTCGAGTTGCATGGCGGTACAGTCGAGGCGAGGAGCGAAGGTACCGGCACTGGCAGTACCTTCACGGTGTGCCTGCCGCTGCTGGAGCGGCCCACCCTGGCGCCGGCCGACATGCCGCGCGCCCACCGCGAGGCGCGGCAGCATCCGCGCCGGGTGCTGGTCGTGGATGATAACCGCGATGCGGCCACCAGCATGGTTGCACTGCTGCAGGCCGTCGGCCATCAAGTGCGCGAAGCGCATGACGGACAGGAAGGGCTCAGGCAGGCGTTCGATTTCGAACCAGAGATCGTCCTGCTCGACCTGGGCATGCCGAGACTGTCGGGGTTCGACGTGGCGCGCGAACTACGCGCACGCGCCGCCCAACCGGCGCCGCGCATCATCGCCGTCACGGGATGGGGCCAGGAAAGCGACCGCCGGCTGACGCGCGAGGCGGGCTTCGACTTTCACCTCACCAAGCCGGTAAACCATACGGAACTGGACGTGCTGCTGTCGATGACGGTGCCGGTCTCCGAACAGGCTGCCGCGCCAATCCGGCACTAGGAGCGTTCAGCGCGCACTCGCTTGTGCGTTCGTGCGTGCGTAAATCGGCCGCGTAAACGAAAAAACCCCAGCATTTCTGCTGGGGTTTTTCTTATAACTAGCCTGACGATAACCTACTTTCACACTGGTTGCAGCACTATCATCGGCGCAAAGTCGTTTCACGGTCCT
>JBKHWY010000396.1:0-4639 GCA_046566285.1 Gammaproteobacteria bacterium
GTCCTGCTCCAGGCGCGCGGCGTTCACTTCCAGCTTGTTCAGGCCGCGCAGGCAGCTGTCGTAGGCCAGCAGGGTGTAGCCGAAGCCCACGCCGATATTGCGCAGCACGGTCGAATCGGTCAGGTCGCGCTGCATGCGCGACACCGGCAGCTTCTCGGCCATGTGCTTCAGGACCGCGTTGGCCAGGCCCAGGTTGCCTTCCGAATTCTCGAAGTCGATCGGGTTGACCTTGTGCGGCATGGTCGACGAACCGATCTCGCCGGCCTTGGTGATCTGCTTGAAGTAGCCCAGCGAAATGTAGGTCCAGATGTCGCGGTTCAGGTCCAGCAGGATGGTGTTGGCGCGCGCCACGGCGTCGAACAGCTCGGCCATGTAGTCGTGCGGTTCGATCTGGATGGTGTAGGGATTGAAGGTCAGGCCCAGGCGCTGTTCGATCACGTTCTTCGAGAACGCGGCCCAGTCGAAGTCGGGGTAGGCCGACAGGTGGGCGTTGTAGTTGCCGACCGCGCCGTTCATCTTGCCGAGGATCTCGACGGCGGCAATACGCTTGAGCGCGCGCTGCAGGCGCGCCACCACGTTGGCCATCTCCTTGCCCAGGGTGGTGGGGCTGGCGGTCTGGCCGTGGGTGCGCGAGAGCATCGGCACGGCGGCGTTGGCGTGGGCGATCTCGGTCAGCTTGGCCACGATGCCGTTCAGCGCCGGCAGCAGCACGCCGTCGCGCGCGGCCTTGATCATCATCCCGTGCGAGGTGTTGTTGATGTCTTCCGAGGTGCAGGCGAAGTGGATGAATTCGGTCGCCGCCACCAGTTCCGGCACGTCCTTGACCTGCTCCTTGAGCCAGTATTCCACCGCCTTCACGTCATGGTTGGTGACCGCTTCGATGGCCTTGATGCGGGCCGCGTCGGCCTCGCTGAAGTCGCGCGCCATCTTGTCCAAGAGGGCCGTGGCATCGGCGGAAAACGGGCGGATCTCTTCGAAACCGGCCTGCGACAGCGCCTGCAGCCATGCGATCTCCACTTTCACGCGGTGGTGCATGAAGCCGGCTTCGGACAGGATCGGACGCAGTTTGTCGGTCTTGGACGCGTAGCGGCCATCCAGCGGGGACAGCGCCGACAGCGTGGAGTAGGGTGCGGTAGAGGTCATGGAAGAGGTCTGCAATGAAGAGGAGGGAAACAAGGCGTGCCCGCGTTTCGGCACGGTAAAAGCGAGATTTTACCACTGGTGGCGCTGGCGCCCGCACGTCCACTGGCCGCCGCGCAGGCCGAGACCGCAATGCTATACTGGGCCGCTCACCCTTCCACGCTCACCCACCAGACCCGCGGCCATGAAACTCATCGGTTCCCTCTCCAGTCCCTATGTGCGCAAGGTCCGTGTCGTGCTGGCCGAAAAAAAGCTCGACTACAGCTTCGTGATCGATAATGTCTGGACGGCCGAGAGCACGGTGCACCTGTCCAACCCGCTCGGCAAGCTGCCCTGCCTGGTGATGGAAGACGGCAGCGCCATCTACGATTCGCGCGTGATCGTCGAATACCTCGACACGCTGACGCCGGTGTCCAAGCTGCTGCCGTCCAACAGCCGCGACCGCACCGCCGTCAAGGTGTGGGAAGCGCTGGCCGATGGCGTGCTCGATGCCGCCGTGCTGGTGCGGCTGGAGAAGACCCTGCGCCCGCAGGAGCAGCAAAGCGAACCCTGGATCGAGCGGCAGATGCGCAAGGTGAACGCGGGCCTGGCCACCTTGTCCGCCGACCTGGGCGAGTCGCCGTTCTGCACCGGCATCCACTACAGCCTGGCGGACGTGGCGGTCGGCTGCGCGCTCGGCTGGCTGTCCTTCCGCTTTCCGGACATCGACTGGCGCGGCGACTACCCGAACCTCGCGCGCCTGTACGACAAGCTGTCCGAGCGTCCATCGTTCCGCGATACGGTCCCCCAGTAAATCCTCGGTTTCCCTGCCGGCAGACCGCCGGTTCGCCGAAACTTCGCCTGAAATTCATTTGATTCACGCTACCAAGCCATTGCCCTGGAAGGGCATGGCGCCGGGGCCGTTCGGCCCGTTCAGACGGCCTCGTCCCTAGTAGCGGCACGCCGGCCGTTTCGCAACGCATCTGAAAATTCGATTGACAATTAATATTTAGCAATCATAAACTCTTTTGGTCGCGCTACCATTTGATGTTTCAGGCTTGTTCGAATGGCGGCACATTACTGACATAAAAAGGACAGCAGTCCTGTCACACCAGTAGACATGTAATGATCCAACAGTGCACTACCCAAGGCACCACTCGGGCCAGCGCCCGTGGCCTGCGCACGCGCCGCAATGTCGTCGTCGGCCTGACCGCGATGGCCAGCCTGATCGCGCAAGCGTATGCCCAGGACGCTACCTCGGCCGCGCCCGCCGCCGATGCCATGCAAACGGTCAAGGTGACCGGCTACCGCGCCAGTCTGCTGTCCTCGGCCAAGGACAAGAAGGAAGCGGTCGGCTTCACCGACACCATCAGTTCCGAGGATTTCGGTAAATTCCCGGACAAGAACATCGCTGAATCCCTGAGCCGCATCCCGGGCGTGCAGATCTCCCGTGACGTCACGGGCGAAGGCATGAACGTGCAGATCCGCGGCCTGGGCTCGAGCTTCACCAAGGTCCTGCTCAACAACGCGCAGATCGCCGTGGCCTCGTCCGGCCCCGCCGACGGCCAGAACAGCAACCGCGAAATCGACCTGGACCTGCTGCCCACCGACCTGTTCACCAAGCTCACCGTCAGCAAGAGCCCGACCGCCGGCATGCTGGAAGGAGGCGCCGCCGGCGTCGTTAACCTGCGCAGCGCGCGCCCGTTCGACAATCCGGGCCGCTACGTGGCCGTCAGCGCCACCGCGCAGAAGCAGCAGATCGCCGACAAGGTAGGCGGCCGCGGCTCGATTTTGGCCAGCCAGACCTTCGGCGAAAAATTCGGCATCCTGGCGGGCATCTCATTCAATCGCCAGCAGGCCCGCACCACCGGCTATGAAACCGTGGGCCTGACCAACGCCAACCTGTCGGCCGCGCAGAACAGCCTGCCGACCCGCAACAACACCGGCGGCGGCAACTGGACCATTCCCGCCCTCGTACCGGCCGGCGCCGGCGCGGGCCTGGTCAAGGACACCCCGATCAACCAGGCCTTCCTGGAAGCGAACAACCCCGGCACGCCGATCACCGCGATCGACAATGCCCTGCTGCCGCGCCTGGGCCGCCAGATGGACTTCTTCGGCACGCGCGACAAGGGCGCGGCCATCATCTCGGCCGAATACCGTCCGCTGGAGAACCTGCACTTCTACCTCGACACCATGTACAGCCAGCGCGAAGACAAGATGCAGCGCGTGGCCTACACCTGGGCGGTGCGCAACAACTTCGAAATCCCGCTCAACATGAAGGTCGATCATCCCGACTGCGCCAACGGCTGCACCGTGACCAGCGGCACCTTCGCCAATTCGCGCCACTTCATCGAGTACGGCCCGCGCTACGACAAGGTCACGCTCAAGGGCATCAACCCGGGCATGGAGTGGAAGCTGACCCCGACCCTGAAGCTGGACGCCCAGGCCAACTGGACCAAGTCGACCTTCGTGCACGAGGCGCCCACCGTCATGCCGATCACGCCGGAGGGCAGCGGCAACGTGGTCACGTTCGACGCCACCGGCGGCGGCGTGCCGAGCATCACCCACAGCATCGACATCAACAACCCGGCCAACTTCGTGTGGGCCGGCGGACGCGTGAACATCCAGAACGAACTGCGCGAGACCAGCACCAAGGGCCTGCACACCGACCTGACCTGGGGCGACGACAAGTTCATGATCAAGGCCGGCGTGGCCTACGACGACATCGACCGCCGCATCCGCGGCCAGGACAACTCGGCTGCCTGGCAGGCCGCCGTGTGCGGCAACAACCCGAGCGTGTTCCTGCAGGGACCGAACGGCGCGCCGCCCTGCGACGGCGCATCCACGCCGGGCGCCAGCGCCGCCGCCCTGTATCCCGGCTACGGCACCGGCTACACGGCCGGCCAGAACGCCGCGCTGACCTACGGCGGCTCGCTGATCCCGGCCTCGGCCCTGCCAGGCTACCTGGTGACGGGGCCGTACGACCGCCTGGTGGTGGACTGGGAGCGCTTCAAGAAGGACTCCAACTACGACTACTACAACAGCAGCGCGCCCGACTCGACCTCGTCCTCGACCGGCGCGTCGGCCGGCTACGTGCGTGAAAAGGCCACCGGCTTCTATACGGAAGTGGGCGGCACCGCCAACCCGCTCGGCTACCTGCTGCGCTACAACGCCGGTATCCGCTACATCAAGACGAAGCAGATGGTCGGCTCGCTCAACTCGTTCACGGATCCGCGCAACGCCAGCCTGACCAAGAACGGCAGCAAGTTCCCGAACGCGACCAACTGGGTCTACACCGATACCACCTACAGCAACACGCTGCCGTCGGCGACCGCCGCGCTCAATCTGCGCAGCGACGTGGTGGCGCGCGCCGCCATCTCGCGCAGCATGACCCGCGCCAACCCGAACGCCCTGCGCCCGGGGATCAACGTCTCCTCGCCCTCGGCCGACATCGGCACCATCGGCAATCCGGAACTGCGACCCTACCTGTCGGACAACCTCGACCTGGGCCTGGACTGGT
>JBKHWY010000397.1:0-4634 GCA_046566285.1 Gammaproteobacteria bacterium
CGATCTGCTCGGCGGACGGGTTCTTGTAGACGTCCACACCGGCCATCAGTTCCGGCGCCACGTCAGCGAAGCCGAGCGAGCGGCCGCCGCCGGCCGAGAACGCGTCACGGCCGTTCACTTCCGAACGCACGTAGGTCAGGCCACGCACGGACACGCCGGAACCTTCCACCGCCTGGCGGTTCGGGTCGCCCGGCATGTTGCGGTCCATGGTGACGCCGGCGATGCGGCTCAGCACCTCGGTGACCGAACGGTCCGGCAGCTTGCCGATGTCTTCGGCAACGATGGAGTCGATCACCTCGTCGGAGTTTTGTTTCAGTTTTTGCGCCGATTGCAGCGCGGCGCGCTGGCCGCTCACGACCACGACGGCCGGCGCTGCCTGGGTGGCTTTGTCCGACGCGTCTGTCCCTGTGGTCGTTTGCGCCAGAGCGGGATGGCTGGCCATAAATGCGATCTGGGCAACGCCCATTGCAATCGCAGTTTTCTTGAACTTGGTCAAATGAGTCTCCTTGAGATTCCTGTTTTTATAACTTGTTATAACAACGGTAGTGGTAGGTCATGAAAACCTTATCACTGGATGGTCACGCTATCATTGATTGCTTCAAAAAACCTTACACGCACGTAAGATTCGGCATGGATACAACACTTCGGATAAATATCGTGGTGGCGATTTTGCAACTGCATTGCAGTGTTATTAAAATTGCCTGAGCTGTGTCAATTCTTGACACGGTTCCCATTGCCTTTTACAGCCGAGGTAGCGCTACCAAGGATTTTCCGGTTTTGTGGTTGGTCTGACAAGATGATTCCCCGATCAGTACAGTACCTGTACAATCAGCCGATCATTCAATCCGTGCATGCCTGATCCATGAGCCAGCCCTCGTTGTCCGCGCTGTCCGCCGCCGCCCCCGCGCCGCTGGTGCTGCTCTCGCGCGGCGCCGGCGAATCCCTGATCGACCAGATCGTCCGGTCCGTGGCCGCCCGCATCGACGACAAGCTGCTGCGCAGCGGCGCGCGCATGCCGTCGATCCGCCAGTTCGCCACCAGCCATGGGGTGTCGACCTTCACGGTGGTGGCCAGCTTCGATAAATTGGTCGCGATGGGCTACCTGGAGTCGCGCCGCGGCGCCGGGTTTTTCGTGCGCGAGCGCTCGCCCCTGAACGCGGGGGTGCGCTCGGCCCCGCTGCCGCTTGAAGCCAGCGTGGGCGAGGTGCTGGAGACCAAGCCGCTGGATGTGGTCTGGCTGATCCGGAATATGTTCCGCCAGGTGCCGCTGCAGCGCGTGCCCGGCTCCGGGGTGCTGCCGGTGGAATGGCTCGATGCGCCCATGATCGGCAATGCCCTGCGCGCCATCACCCGGCAAAACCCGCGCACGCTGCTGGGCTACGGCTCGCCCCAGGGCTTCCTGCCGCTGCGCCAGCAACTGGGCATCAAGCTGGCCGAACTGGAAATCGAGGCCAGTGCCGAGCAGATCGTCACCACCGTCGGCGTGACCCAGGCGCTCGACCTGGTGGCGCGCGAATTCACCCAGCCCGGCGACACCATCTTCGTGGACGACCCGGCCTGGTTCCTGATGTTCGGCTCCTTTGCCACGCTGGGCACCAAGGTGGTCGGGATTCCGCGCCTGGCCGATGGTCCCGACATCGCCCGCCTGGCCGAGATGGCCGCGCTGCACAAGCCCAAGCTGTACATCATCAACTCGGTGCTGCACAACCCCAGTTCGACCTCGCTGTCGGCGGCCAAGGCCTTCCAGGTGCTGCGCCTGGCCGAGCAGCACGGCTTCGTCATCGTCGAGGACGACATCTACTGCGACCTGCATCCGGGCAGCAGCGTGCAGCCGGCCACGCGCCTGGCCGCGCTCGACCAGCTGAAGCGGGTGATCTACCTGGGCGGCTTTTCCAAGTCGCTGTCGGCCAACCTGCGGGTCGGCTTCATTGCCGCTTCCAGCGAATGGGCCCAGCGCCTGTGCGACCGCAAGATGCTGACCACCCTGACCACCGGCGAAATCGGCGAGCGGGTGGTCTACAAGGTGCTCTCCGAAGGCCTGTACCGCAAGCACACCGAGCGCCTGCGCGCGCGCCTGGACGCGGTGCGCGGCAAGGCGGTACGGCAGATGGAGCGGGTGGGGCTGCGCGTGGACCTGGCCCCGCCGGCCGGGCTGTTCGTCTGGGCCGACGCCGGCATGGACACCAACGTGCTGACCGAGCGGGCCATGGCGCACAATCTGCTGCTGGCGCCCGGCAGCCTGTTTTCGCCCAGCCAGCTGCCGTCCACCCGGCTGCGCCTGAACGTCGCGGCCATGCAGGACCCTGGCGTGTGGGAATTCCTGGAACGTGAATTGGGTAAACCCTAGCTCAGCAAAATTGCCTCTTGAAAAACATCGCGGGCGTCCCATCTAGGGCGGCATTCACTCAACCTGCCCTTCACGAGGACTAACATGGCTGTTGCCGAAAAAGAAACCCTTGGTTTTCAAGCCGAAGTAAAACAGTTGCTGCAACTGATGATCCATTCCTTGTATTCGAACAAGGAGATCTTCCTGCGCGAACTGATTTCGAATGCCTCCGACGCGGCCGACAAGCTGCGCTTCGAAGCCATCAACAATGACGCGCTGTATGGCAACGACCATGAGCTCAAGATCATTGTCCGCTTCGACAAGGACGCCCGCACGATCACCATTTCCGACAACGGCATCGGCATGAACCGCGACGAAGTGGTGTCGCACCTGGGCACGATCGCCAAGTCCGGCACCAAGGAATTCTTCGGCAAGCTGTCGGGCGACCAGCAGGCCGACGCGGCCCTGATCGGCCAGTTCGGCGTGGGCTTCTATTCCGGCTTCATCGTGGCCGACCGCATCACGGTGGAAACCCGCCGCGCCGGCGTGGACGGCGCCCACGGCGTGCGCTGGGAGTCGAGCGGGGAGGGCGATTACAGCGTCGAGACCATCGACAAGCCGTCGCGCGGCACCGACATCATCCTGCACCTGCGCGAAGGCGAGGACGATTTCCTCTCCAGCTGGAAGCTCAAGCAGATCATCCGCAAGTATTCCGACCACATCCAGCTGCCGATCCAGATGCAGAAGGAAGAGTGGGACGCGGAGAAGAAGGAAAACGTCGTCAGGGACGAGTGGGAGACCGTCAACCAGGCCAATGCCCTGTGGGCCCGCAACAAGGGCGACATCACCCCGGAACAGTACGAGGAATTCTACAAGCACGTCTCGCACGACTTCCAGGCGCCCCTGACCTACACCCACAACCGGGTGGAAGGGCGTAGCGAATACACCCAGCTGCTGTACGTGCCCAGCCACGCCCCGTTCGACCTGTGGGACCGCAACAAGCGCGGTGGCATCAAGCTGTACGTCAAGCGCGTGTTCATCATGGACGACGCCGAGCAGCTGATGCCGGCCTACCTGCGCTTCATCAAGGGCGTGATCGACTCGAACGACCTGCCGTTGAACGTCTCGCGCGAGATCCTGCAGGAGTCGCGCGACGTGCGCGCCATCCGCGAAGGCTCGACCAAGCGGGTGCTGGGCATGCTGGAGGAGCTGGCCAACGCGGACGAGCAGGACAAGAAGGACAAGTACACCACCTTCTGGACCGAGTTCGGCCAGGTGCTCAAGGAAGGCATCGGCGAGGACGCGACCAACAAGGACCGCATCGCCAAGCTGCTGCGCTTTGCCTCCACCCAGAACGACAGTCCGGAGCAGAACGTGGCGCTGGCCGACTATGTGGGCCGCATGAAGGAAGGCCAGGACAAGATCTATTACGTCACCGCCGAAAGCTACCAGGCCGCCAAGAACAGCCCGCACCTGGAAATCTTCCGCAAGAAGGGCGTGGAAGTGCTGCTGCTGACCGACCGCGTGGACGAATGGATGCTGTCCTTCCTGACCGAATTCGACGGCAAGGAACTGGTGTCGGTGGCCAAGGGCGGCCTGGACCTGGGCAAGCTGGAAGACGAAGCGGAGAAGAAGCAGCACGAAGAGACCGAAAGCGCGTACAAGGAGCTGGTCGAGAACATGAAGAAGGTGCTGGGCGAGAAGGCCAAGGACGTGCGCGTCACGTTCCGCCTGACCGATTCGCCGGCTTGCCTGGTGGCCGATGAACACGAGCTGTCCGGGAACCTGCTGCGCATGCTGAAGGCGGCCGGCCAGAACGCGCCCGAGACCAAGCCTATCCTCGAGATCAACCCGAACCACCCGCTGGTGACGCGCCTGAAGTACGAGAACGCCGAGAGCAGCCAGTTCGGCGACTGGTCGCACATCCTGTTCGACCAGGCCTTGCTGGCCGAAGGCGGCGCGCTGACCGACCCGGCGGCGTTCGTCAAGCGCATGAACGAGATGCTGCTGGCAGCGAAGTAAAAGTAGAAGTGAACGTGGCACCGGGGGGCAGAACGATGCCCCCCGTTATATTAATTATCCAGTTTGCCCAAAAGCCGTCGCCTTTTAAGGGAAAAAACGGCGCCGAAGTCGCTCCTCTAAACACTCGAAAATCTCACCAACGTCATCGTGGCGAAGGAGGGTGTTGCAAAAGGGGGGCGCTGTACTCCTTAGCACCGCAAAATATGCTCCGTCATCCTGGCGAAGGAGGGTGTTGCAGAACGCTGAAAGCATTCCTTTGCTGACCCCAAAACCGTCATTCCCGCGC
>JBKHWY010000398.1:0-4624 GCA_046566285.1 Gammaproteobacteria bacterium
AGGCGGCAGCGCCGGTGCTGTCGTATTCGCAACAGATCGCGCTGCCCCTCGATATCATCGTGCAACCCCAAGCCAAGGCCGGCGACGTTCCGCTGGCCATGGGCTTCGACGCGGGCCGCTGCAAGCTGGTGCTGTCCATGCGCGGCAATCCCGATGCCGAAAAGGTGCTGGCGGGCGTGCGCGAGGCCGAGCATGGCTTGCTGATCGAAGCCATGACGGCCCATGAAATCGCCCACTGCTGGCGCTACGTGCGCGGCGTGTGGCATTCCCTGCCGGCCGGCTTCGTCGAGACGGGCGAGGAGCGCGCCGACGATCCGGAACTGCTGGCCGCCTCCAAGGCCATGCGCGAGACCCGCCGTGAAGAAGGCTTTTCCGACCTGGTGGCGTTGGCCTGGACCCAGCGCTTCCATCCCGACCAGTACGCGCGCGTATATGCCTGGCTCGAACAACTGCGCAGCCATCCGCCGGTGGCGCGCAGCAGCCACGATACCCGCGCCTGGGTGCGCATCGCCGGCCAGGCCAGCGTGTTCGAGGCGGGCGCCACGCCCTTCGACGCGGCCATGACGGCATGGGGACAGGGGCTGCTCAGCGATGAATAAATGGCTGGCGCTGGGCGCGCTGGCCCTCGCAGCCTGCAGCGTCCAGGCCAGCACCCCCGCCAGTGAAGCGCAATGGATCAGCGCCGCCAGCATGGCGGTCGAGTACGGACGCGCGCACGGCATGCCCGTCGAGCTGCTGGTCGAAGCGGGCAACGGCCTGCCCGGACACACGCCCATGGGGCTGATGAGCGAAGCGGGCCGCTGCACGCTGGTGGTGGCGGCGCGCGACAACCCGACGGCGGAACGCGTCAGCGCCATGGTGGAGCGCGAGCTGCAGGACCTGTTCCTGCAAGGCGCGGCCATGCACGAGCTGGGCCACTGCCACCGCCGCCTGCGCGGCTTTCCGCACAACGAGAAACTGCTGCCGGTGGTGGCCTGGATCGGCCCCGTGCGCGACTGGTTCAACCGCCGCGTGCGCCTCGAGGAAGCGTATGCCGACATGCTGGAAGTGGCCTGGCTGGCGCGCTTTCATCCCGAGCGTTACGACAGCGTGGTGAAGGCCATCGTCCAGGTGCGCACCCGCTTTCGCGAACCGCGCCACGACACCCTGCCGTGGCTGGAGCTCGCGCTGGCGGAAGGCCCGGCCGATGGCGCAGGCAATAGCGGCGATGTGTTCCAGTCGGCCGACCGAAGACTGTTGCGGAAACGCTGTTGCGATATCGATAATTGACAGGTATGTACGCTGTCGCACAGAAAGCGGGATGGGTTCAGTCGTTAAATCAGGTACCACAACATCAAACAAAAGGGACCTACCATGAAACCATTCACCGCTACCCTGCTGGCCGCCGCCCTGAGCGCTGCATTTGCCGGCGCCTCCGCTGCCGAATCGAAGACCGACACCGCCGCCTACCGCAACTCGACCGCCAAGGCCGCCGCCGACTACAAGGCCGCTGCCGCCGCCTGTAAAGGCAAGAACGGCAACGAGCTGCAGCTGTGCCATGAAGAAGCCAAGGTCGCCCGCGCGCGCGCTGAAGCCGAGGCCGTGGCCCAGTACAACGACACCAAGCCGCTGCGCACCAAGGCCCGCACCGCGCTGGCCAATGCCGAATTCGCGCTGGCCAACGTCAAATGCGCCGTGATGACCGGCGCCGACAAGGACAACTGCACCAACAACGCCCGCTCGGTGCACACCGCCGCCGTGGCCGACGCCAAGGCCGACCGCGCCGTGCGCGTGGCCGAAACCGGGGTGGCGGCAGTGAACCCCATCACCAGCACCGACACGCGCGATCCCAACACGGCCGCCGCCGTCGACAAATGCGCCATGGCCGGGGGCGATGCCAACACCGGCTGCCTGATCGACAACAAGGGCACCGCGACCGCTGCGGCCAACAGCGCCGCCGCCACCGCTGCGGCCAACAGCGCCGCCGCCACCGCCGGCGCCGTGGCCAACCGCACCGAGAACGCCGCCGCCACCGCAGCCAACAAGACCAGCAACGCGGCCGCCAACGCGGTCGAGAAGACCAAGGAAGTCGCGTCGACCGTGGCCCAGAAGACCGAGCGCGCAGCTGAAACGGCGGTCGAGAAGACCAAGGAAGTCGCCCGCACCGTGGCTGACAAGACCGAACACGCCGTCGACAAGGCTGCCGTAAAGACCGACCGCGCAACCGATGTTGCGGCTGCGAAGACCGATCGCGCAGCCGACAATCTGGGCGAGAAGAGCGAGCGCGCTGCTGAGAAGACCGGCGCCGTGGTGGCCGACTCCGTCATCACCAGCAAGGTCAAGGCCGACCTGGTCAAGGAACCGGACCTGAAGTCCCTGGGCATCCACGTCGAAACCGAGAAGGGCGTGGTCATGCTGTCGGGCTTCGTGGAATCGAAGGCCGAAGCCGACAAGGCCGTGCGCCTGGCCAAGAGCGTCGAAGGCGTGACCTCGGTGAAGAGCGCCATCAAGGTCAAGTAATCACCTGCGCACCTGCGTCACCATGCTGACCCCGGCCCTCGGCCGGGGTGACGTTTTATGACAACGGGCAAGGTTCGGCTTTGTAAACATGGGACTACGCGTATAATCGTCGCGTGAACAGAATCGAAGCCTTCGGATACATCGCCGCCCAAGCCGCACGGGGCGACATTACGCTGCCGACCAGCGTCAACGCGGCGCTGCGCCTGCAAATGGCGCTCGACGATCCCGGTTGCCACATCGAGGACGCCATCAAGCTGGTGCTGGGTGAACCCCAACTGGCTGCACGCGTCGTCGCTCTCTCCAATTCGGCCGCCTTCAACCGCAATGCCGACAACACCATCACCAGCGTGCGCGCGGCCGTCATGCGCATTGGCTACCGCAGCCTGCAAACCTTGGTGGCCAGCCTGGTGGTGCGCCAGTTCGGCAGCCGCATCGCCGACGCCTCGCTGCGCGCCAAGGCCGAGCAGCTGTGGAAGCATACCGCCCATGTGGCCGCGCTGGCCCATGTGCTGGCCCGCCGCGTGACGCACATCGACCCCGACACCGCGCTGTTCGCCGCCATCGTGCATGAAGTGGGCGGCTTCTACCTGCTCTCGCGCGCCGACGAATTCCCCGGCCTGCTGGACGACGATCCGGAGAAATGGGCCGAGCTGTGCGAGGAAGTCGTCAGTCGTGAAGTGATGCGCAAGCTGTCCATTCCGGAGCCGGTCAGCGCGGCCATTCTGGGCGCGCGCGACGGCCTGATGAACATGCCGCCGAGCGACCTGCTCGACACCCTGATCCTCGCCAACCAGCTCGCGCCGGTGACCTCGCCCCTGGGCACCACCGAGCCGATGCCCGAACACAGCGAATCGGTGCTGGACTTCGTGATCGACGAAGAGACCCTGGCCGACATCCTCAGGGAATCCGAAGCCGAACTCAGTTCGATGAGCGCGGCGCTGCTGGTCTGAACGGGGCTCAATCCTTGCCGGCCGAGCGCACCCGGTACCACAGCAAACCAATCCACTCATGCGCCGCGTAGTACGAGCGGTACATGCCGTTCGCGCTGGGCACCAAGGCCAGCGCCGACTGCTGGCCGCGCGAATAAAAGCCGGTCGGCGCTTCCACGACTTCCAGTCCGGCGCGCTCGAACGCTTCGCGTGAACGCGGCATGTGCATCGCGTGCGTCACCAGCAGGATGCGGCGCACGCCCGCCTTGTGCAGGATGCGCGCGGAAAAGCGCGCATTCTGGTCGGTGTCCTCTGACTCCGGCTCGACCCATTCGACGGGCGTCCTGAAATCCTCGCGCAGCGCGCGCGCCATGCCCAGCGCCTTGGCCTGCATCTTCCCGTCCGGCGTGCCGTTGCCGCCCGTGACCAGCAGGGGCAGGCCGGTGGCGTGCTGCAAGTGCGCCCCGTAGCGCAGGCGCAGCAGCGCCACTTCGTCCGGCACATCGAGGTCCCCATACTCGGGCGAGCGGTAGATGCTGCCCGCGCCCAGCACGACGATCGCCTGCGCGCCGGCCTGCGCGGGTTGCGCGAGCGGCGTGCTGAGGTTCTCGAGCGGACGCACCAGCAGCATCGAGCCGGCTCCGGTGGACAGGGCCACCAGCAGGACCAGGCCCGTGACGGTGGCCACGCTGCTCGCGCGCGGAAAGCGGCGCCGGGCCAGGTAAGCCACGACCAGCAGGGCGATCAGGTTGGTGGGCGGGAGCAGGACGAGGCGCGTAATCAGGTCGACGAACATGAGGAGGGCGTGAAAGCGGAAACGGCTCGCATTATCTCATCCACGCTTGACGGTCCCGCCAGGGCTGCGCCGCCATCCATGTGATGCGGGTATAGTGAAGTTATCGACTTGGCATCAACGAAGGTCATGGCAGAACATCACAACACATCAGGAGAGCGCGATGAGATGGGAAGGTAACCGTCAGAGCGACAACGTGGAGGACCACCGCGGCGAAGGCATGGGCGGTGGCGGAGGATTTGGTTTCGGCGGGCGTTCGGTGGGCATCGGCACCATCGTGCTGGCGCTGCTGGGCTCATGGATCTTCGGGATCAATCCGATGACCATGCTGAGCATGTTGAGCGGGGGCGGCGCGCCGGCGCAGGTGCAGCAGGGACCGGGGCATGCGACCCCGGCGGATGAC
>JBKHWY010000399.1:0-4618 GCA_046566285.1 Gammaproteobacteria bacterium
GAGCTGGCGCGCCATGGGTCCTGGCCTTCGCCAGGAGTCGTTTCGAGCAATGCTTGGAACGACGGTTTTCAGTGTAGGGGTGTACGCGAACAGGAAGTCATCATGGGCTTTGGGCGATCGCGCCGTAAACGCAAAAGCCCCGGTCCAGCGACCAGGGCTTTTCCGATCTCGATTTGGACGTGCGTCTGTTCTTCTTCGAATTACTTCAGGTGATCCGAAATCAGCTTGGTCATCTCGAACATGGAGACCTGGGCCTTGCCGCCGAAAACGGCTTTCAGCTTGTCGTCGGCATTGATCATGCGACGGTTGGCGGCGTCCTGCAGGTCCTGCTTCTTGATGTAGTCCCACACTTTCTTGGTCACTTCGGTACGCGGCAGCGGGGTGGAACCCACGACTGCGGCCAGTTCCGTCGATGGCGTCATCGCCTTCATGAAAGCGGCATTCGGTTTGCGCGCTGCGGCGGCTGGCTTGGCGGCTGCTTTCTTTGCAGGCGCTGCAGCTTTGGCTGGAGCGGCCTTCTTTGCGGCTGGTTTAGCGGCTGCGGCTGGCTTGGCTGCTGCTTTTTTTGCTGGCGCTGCTGCTGGGGTTTTTTTGGCTGTTGCCATCTTCGAGCCTCCTTAACAAACACATGAGAAATTGCGCAATTGTTCGCACGGCTTATATTGGTGGGGTTTTACTCTTGATGCAAGTGTTTTTCGATAATTTATCAGCGATTTCATAGGGAAAACCGCCGACTTACGCCTCTTGGCGACGTTTTGCGCCGCCTTACTTCGGCAGACCGCCCGGCATCATCCCTTTCATCGAGCGCATCATCTTCATCAAACCGCCGCCCTTGAGCTTTTTCATCATGGTTTGCATCTGGTCGTACTGGGCCAGCATGCGGTTCACTTCCTGCACCTGGACGCCGGCGCCGGCCGCGATGCGGCGCTTGCGGTTGGCCTTGATCAGCTCCGGCTTGGCCCGTTCGGCCGGGGTCATCGAGTCGATGATGCCGCACATGCGGCGCACCTGCTTGTCGGCCTGGTCCATGTTGGCGCCGCCGGCGGCCTGCTGGAACTGGGCCGGCAGCTTGTCGAGCAGGCCCGCCATGCCGCCCATCTTCTTCATCTGCGACAGCTGCGAGCGGAAGTCGTTCATGTCGAAGCGCCCGCCGGTCTTGATCTTGTTGGCCAGATCCGCCGCCGCCTTGGCGTCCACGCCCTTGCGCGCTTCCTCGACCAGGGCCAGGATGTCGCCCATGCCCAGGATGCGGTTGGCCATGCGCTGGGCGTCGAAGGCTTCCAGGCCATCCAGCTTTTCCGACACGCCGGCGAACTTGATGGGTTTACCGGTGATGTGACGCACCGACAGCGCCGCGCCGCCGCGCGAGTCGCCATCGAGCTTGGTCAGCACGATGCCGGTCAGGGGCAGGGCGTCGTTGAAGGCCTTGGCGGTGTTGATGGCATCCTGGCCCAGCATGGCATCGACCACGAACAGGGTCTCGATGGGTTTCACGGCCGCGTGCACGGCGGAGATCTCCTGCATCATCGCTTCGTCGATGCCCAGGCGGCCGGCGGTGTCGATGATCAGGACGTCGTGATAGTGCTTGCGGCCCCAGTCCAGCGCGGCGCGCGCGATGTCGACCGGCTTGTCGCTGGCGGTGGTCGGGAAGAAGTCGGCGCCGACCTGCTTGGTCACGGATTCGAGCTGCGCGATCGCGGCGGGGCGATACACGTCGGCCGACACCGTCAGCACTTTCTTCTTCTTCTCTTCCTTCAGGTACTTGGCGAGCTTACCGACGGTGGTGGTCTTGCCCACGCCCTGCAGGCCGGCCATCAGGATGATTGCCGGCGGCTGCTGGGCGAACGACAGCTGCGACGCTTCCGGACCCAGGTCCGCGCCCATCAGCTGGGCCAGTTCGCGCTGCACCACGCCGACTAAGGCCTGGCCGGGACTGAGCGATGCGATGACTTCCTCGCCGAGGGCCTTTTCCTTCACGCGGGCGATGAACTCGCGCACGGCGGGCAGGGCGACGTCGGCCTCGAGCAGGGCCAGGCGCACTTCGCGCAGCATGTCGGCGGTGTTCGATTCGGTCAAGCGGGCCTCGCCGCGCATGGTCTTGACGACCTTGGCGAGACGTTGGGTTAAGTTATCTAGCATGGCAAACCTGAAAAATGGGAAGGCGGTGTCGAGGAGACGGCCGCAAACGCGAAGGCAGCCATTCTACCCTATCGATCCTGCCAGCTTGCTCCACTGACGGTGTCGTCCGTACGGTGGGAACAACGTAAGGATTTTGGTAGATGAGGTAGGGGGATTCTGGTTTCAATGTGCCGACGGAAATATTGAAGGAATCGCCTGCATAATGAGCAGACGCGACACTCGAAGATTCCCAAACAATTCAAGGAGATCTGCATGACAGTGAAACTGGTTTGTACGTTTGCCGCGCTGCTCGCCGTCCTGGCGAGCGCGAACGCGGTGGCGCAGGAAGTGGTCCGGCTGGGGAACCTGAAGTTCGCGCACTACGGTGCGGTGTCGTACATCAAGGAGATCGCGCCCAAGTGCGGCATCCGGGTCGAGGAAAAGGTGTTCGCCAAGGGCCTGGACGTCATGCAGGCGATCATCGCCGGCGAGCTCGATGTCGGCACCACGGCCTCGGAAGCGGCGATTTCCGGGCGCGCCAGCGGGGCGCCGATCGTGGTGGTGGCCGGTTTTGCCAAGGGTGGCGCGCGCCTGGTGGCGCGCCAGGACCTGGCCATCAAGGCGGTGCGCGACCTGAAGGGCAAGCGGGTGGGCGTCACCCGCGGCGGCATCCAGGAAGTGCTCCTGATGGCCGAACTGCAGAAGGCGGGCTTGAGCGCCGATGTCACTCCGGGCAAGGACGTGCAGCTGGTCTACCTGCCGTTCGCGGACCTGAACCAGGCCCTGCTCGGCAAGAACATCGACGCCATGATGCAGTCCGAGCCCCAGTCCTCGCAGGCGATCAACAAGGGCTTCGGCGTGGAAGTGCTGAAACCCTACGACACCCCGATCGGCGAGCCGGTGCGCACCATCGTCATGACCGAGAAGTTTTATAAAGACAAACGCGCGCTCGCGGAGAAGTTCATGCGCTGCTTCGTGCAGGCCACCAAGACCTTCATCGACAACCCGGCCATCGCCGAAAAATACGTGCGCGAAGTGGTCTTCAAGGGCCAGATCACGCATGACGACTATGAGGACGCGATCAGCAATTCGCCCTTCAGCTTTGACGTCACGCCCGAGCACATCCAGGTCACCACCGACACCATGGTCAAGACCGGAGTGGGGCGGCTGGCCCGGGCCCCGCTGGCACACGACTGGGTCAAGACCGACCTGCTGGCGGCCGCCAAGCAAAGCCTGAACGTCAAATAAGGAGGCCGCCATGGAGCGCAAGCAGGGTGGAAAGGTGAATGGAAAGCTGAAGGAGATCGGCGTCGGCCTGGTCGCGCCGGTACTGGTGGTGGCGTTGTGGCAGTGGGTGGCCATGCGCGGCTGGGTCAACCCGCAGGTGTTGCCGTCGCCGGCCGCCGTGGTGGAGCGCTGGATGGCGTACCTGCTGCCGCTGCAGCCCTACGCCGACGGCAACTGGCTGGCCTGGGCCTTGTCGGGCGAACTGGTGGTCGATTCGCTCTCCAGCCTGTACCGGGTGGTGCTGGGCTTTGCCATCGGCGCCGGCCTGGCCCTGCCGCTGGGGCTGGCGATGGGGGCGAGCGAACGGGCCTATGCGTGGTTCAACCCGCTGGTGCAGATCCTGCGGCCGATTCCGCCGATCGCCTACATCCCGCTGGCCATCCTGTGGTTCGGGCTGGGCAATCCGCCGGCCGTGTTCCTGATCGCCCTGGGCGCGTTCTTTCCCGTCCTGATGAACACCATCGCCGGGGTGCGCCACGTGGACGGCATCTACCTGCGCGCCGCGCGCAACCTGGGCGCCGGCGGCCCCACCCTGTTCGTGCGGGTGATCCTGCCGGCCGCCGTGCCCTACATCCTGTCGGGCGTGCGCATCGGGATCGGCACCGCCTTCATCGTCGTCATCGTCTCCGAGATGATCGCCGTGAACAACGGCCTGGGCTACCGCATCCTGGAAGCGCGCGAGTATTTTTGGTCGGACAAGATCATGGCCGGCATGATCACCATCGGCTTGATCGGTCTGGCCATCGACGTGGCCGTGAACCGCCTGAACAACCATCTGCTGCGCTGGCACCGCGGCCTGGAGCACTGAGCCATGAGCCTCTCCCATATCGTCGTCACCAACGTCAACAAGGTGTTCACCAGCGGCGGGCGCGAAGTCACGGCCCTGCAGAACATCAACCTGTCCATCCCGCGCGGGCAGTTCACCTGCCTGCTGGGGCCTTCCGGTTGCGGCAAGTCGACCCTGCTGAACGCGGTGGCCGGCTTCGCCCCGCCCACCAGCGGGAAGATCACGGCCGACGGCGTGCCGGTGCACGGGCCCGGGCCGGAGCGCGGCATGGTGTTCCAGGAATACGCACTGTTCCCCTGGATGACGGTGGAGGACAACATCGCCTTTGGCCTGGAGATCAAGCGCCTGCCGCGCGAGCAGGTGCGCGCCACGGTGGAGCGGCTGCTGGCGATGCTGTCGCTGTCGGACTTCCGCCGGCGCTATCCG
>JBKHWY010000400.1:0-4614 GCA_046566285.1 Gammaproteobacteria bacterium
AGGGCCCGTCGGCGATCTCGCACAAGGACAACAAGCGTACCATCGCCGTGTCCGCCAACGTGGAAGGCCGTTCGCCGGGTGAAGTGACGGCCGAGGCGATGAAGCTGGCCGACACCTTCGACTATCCGCCCGGCTACGGCCGCGAACTGGGCGGCGGCTCGAAGGACCAGCAGGAATTGTTTACCCAGATGACGATTTCGCTGGTGTCGGGCATCGGCCTGATGTACCTGATCCTGGTCATGCAGTTCGGCTCGTTCACGGCTCCGGTGGCGGTGATGCTGTCGCTGCCGCTGTCGCTGATCGGCGTGGTGATCGCCCTCCTGGTGACCAAGGACACCCTCAACCTGATGAGCTTTATCGGCATCATCATGCTGATGGGCCTGGTGGCTAAGAATGCCATCCTGCTGCTCGACGCCGCCCGTCACCACGAGCGGGAAGGAAAGGACCGCGAGGAAGCGCTGATGGAAGCGGGCCGCATGCGCCTGCGTCCGATCCTGATGACGACGTTTGCGCTGATTGCCGGCATGCTGCCGGTAGCCATCGGCATGGGCGAAGGCGGCGAGTTCTATCGTCCGCTGGCGATCGCGATCATCGGCGGCACGATTACCTCGACCATCCTGACGCTGCTGGTGGTGCCGACCTTCTACGACAGCATCGAGATCTCACGTGACCGCATGGTGGCCAAGTACCATCGCCGTTCGGCACGCTTCACGATGTTCCCGGCGATCATCATGACCTTCGTCGAGGCGCTGCTGACGCTGGTGGGTATCCGCTTCGTGTTCCGCCTGCTGGTGCGCGGCTTTAACAAGCTGCGCGGCCGCAGTGCAGTCACGCCTAACCTGTCGCTGAACAAGCCGTAAGCAAAGCACTGCCCGCGCAGGGCAAGTCCCAAAACAAAAACCCGCCGATTGGCGGGTTTTTTTTCGTTCCGGGCTGGCAAGCCCGGAGGCAGGCTGACTTAGCGGGTGGTGGTGCCGCCCGAAGTGCCGGTGCCGCTGGTGCCGGTGGCGCCGGTGCCCGAGGTGCCGGTGCCGGCTGCGCCAGCATCGGTACCGGTGGTGCCGGTGGTGCCCGTGGTACCGGTCGTGCCCGTGGTACCTGCGGCGCCAGCAGCGCCGGTCGACTGGTCGGTGGTGCCGGCTGCGCCGCTGCCGGTGGTGGCAGGCGCGGTGCTGGTGCCGGTGGTGTCGCTGGTGCCGGTGCCGGTGGTGCCGGTCGTGCCGCTGGCGCCCGAGGTGGTGCTCGGGGTGGTCGCGGTCGTGTCAGTTGCTGGGGAGGTGGTGTCGTTCTTCTTGCATGCGCCCAGCATCGTGGCCAGCAGGGCAGCGGTCAGCAGGACTTTTGGTGCTTTCGAGAATGCATTCATGGTGTACTCCTTCATCAACGTTGAAATGTTTACCGCAGGCAGCGATTCTGCGTGCTTGCTCGCGGCGACCAGTACACAGCCCGCACTGGGCCTGATGAGGCCCAGAAGCGGGACCATCAGGAGACCGGGTGGCTACTCAGCTGCTCGATCCCGTTCAGTGCACGAAATGTCGACTGTACCCATTAGAGTTTTGTCTACTACCGAAGTTCGGTATTTTTTGCGCGGAGATGGAAAAATTTTTTCCAGGCGCGAGCAGGGCGGGCAAGCAGCCTAGCGTGCGGCCAGGAATTCCATCAGGCTGGGGATCTCGCCGGGCAACTCGCGCGCCAGGTAGCCCAGCAGGCCCATGCGTTCGGCCAGGCGCTCGCCCGCCCGTGCATGCAGGGCCACGCCCCAGCACAGGGCCTGGTCGAGCGGGGCGCCACGTGCGCACAGCCCGGCCACGATGCCGGCCAGCGTGTCGCCCGAGCCGGAAATGGCCAGCCCGACGTTGCCGCCCCGGTGTTCCCACAGGGTGCCGTCGGGCGTGCTGATGACGGTGCGCGCGCCCTTTAAGGCCAGCACCGCGTTCCAGCCAGACGCCGCCGCGCGTGCATGGCGGTCGGGATCGGCCGTGATGTCTTCCTTGGCAATGCCGGTCAGGTGCGCCATTTCGCCCGCATGGGGGGTCAGCACCACGGTCTCGGCGAAGCGGAAGGGTTCGGATGGAGCAGCGCTGTCGGCGCGGTCGGGCTGGCGCACCACCGCCATGGCGCCGGCGTCCAGCACCACGGCCGTACCCGCCAGGCGCGGCAGCAGGCCGCGCACCAGGGCGGCCGTGGCCACTTCGTCCTGCATGCCGGGACCGATCAGGATGGCGTTGACCTTGTCGGCCAGCGGATCGAGCTTGTCGATGGCTTCCTTCTGAAAGCCCCCCTCGGCGGTCTCGCGCAGGCCGATCACACGCGCCTCGGGAATGGCCAGCGCCACCAGCTGGGCCACGCTGGCGCCGGTGGCAATGGTCAATTTGCCGGCGCCGGCGCGCATGGCGGCGGTGGCGGCCAGGATGATGGCGCCCGGCATTTCGCGCGAGCCGCCCAGGATCAGCACATGGCCGCGCACTTCCTTGTCGCCTTCGGAGGCGGGAAGGGGCAGGGGCCAGGCGCGCAGGGCGGCGTCGTCGAGGACGCGCAATGAAGAATCGGTCATGGTGGGTCAGGCTTCTTTGGATCAAGCTTTTGGAGCGGCCGGCACGTCCTTCTGCACCGTGATCGGGGTGCCGGTCGCTTCCAGCGGCGCCACGAAATTGGTGAGCTGCAGCACCAGCTTGCCGCGCCGTCCGGCGTTGGGGTCGTACTGGTAGGACGTGACCGAGCAGTTCGGCACGTCGCCGGCGCGGTCATAGGCCAGGATGGTGGCTTCGTCGAGCCGCTCGAGCAGGTAGCGGAAGCAATTGACCGTGACCTGGTGGCCGACGATCAGCACGCGGTCCTTGCAGAATTCGCGCGTGATGGTGTCGAGCACGCTGCGCAGGCGCAGGATCACGTCGCACCAGCTCTCGCCGCCCGGGGGACGGAAATAGAACTTGCCCACGTGGTGGCGCTGTTCGTTCAGTTCCGGATACTTGTGGGCGATGCCATGGGTGGTCAGGCGGTCGAGGATGCCGAATTCCTTTTCCCGCAGGCGCTCGTCCACGTGCACCACCGGCGGCTCGTCCACGCCCAGGCGCTCGGCGATCAGGCGCGCCGTCTCGGCTGCGCGCACGTAGGGCGAATGCAGGATGACGTTGGGGCGCTGTTCAAGCGGCAGCGAGCCGAACCACAAGCCCAGCGAGCTGGCCTGCTCCACGCCCAGGGGCGAGAGCGGCACGTCCACGTCGCGCTCGGCAATGTCGATCAACAAGCCTTGCGCGGCTTCGGCGGCGTCGCGCGCCACGTTGCCGGCGCTTTGCCCATGGCGCACCAGCCAGATGTCCTGCGGCCACTTCTGTTCCATGCTCGATCCGTTCATGTTGACACGCTGTCATCTTAGACGGATCGGCGCGTTCTCCGCGCACGTTTCCTCCCCGCTAGTCCTGACGCTAGGTGGGCTGCTCGACCTCGTCGATATTGAGGTCGGCATCGTCGTTGAACACGCCCAGGTCGGTCTGGCCCAGCAGGCGGCTGGTCAGGGTGCCGGCGGTGATGGACCCGCTCACGTTCAGGGCCGTGCGGCCCATGTCGATCAGCGGCTCGATGGAGATCAGTAAGCCGGCCAGCGCCACCGGCAGGTTCATCGAGGACAGCACGATCAGCGCGGCGAAGGTGGCGCCGCCGCCCACCCCGGCCACGCCCACCGAGCCGAACACGATGATGGCCAAGAGCGGCGCGATGAAGCCCGCCGTCCACGGATCGACCCCCACGGTGGGCGCGATCATCACCGCCAGCATGGCCGGGTAGATGCCGGCGCAGCCGTTCTGGCCGATGGTGGCGCCGAACGAGGCGGCCACGTTGGCGATGCCTTCCGGCGTGCCCAGGCGCGTGGTCTGGGTCTGCACCGACAGGGGAATCGCTCCGGCGCTGGTGCGCGAGGTAAACGCGAAGGCCAGCACCGGAAACAGCTTGCGTGCATAGCGCGCCGCGTTCAGCCCCGCGCCCGTCACCAGCAGCAGGTGCACGCCGAACATCAGCAGCAGGGCGCTGTAGGAGGCCAGCACGAAGGTGATGAGCTTGGCGATGCTGTCCGCGCTGGACGCGGCCAGCACTTGCGTCATCAGGGCGAATACGCCGTAGGGCGTCAGGCGCAATACCAGCGTCACCATGCGCATCACCACCGCATGCGCCACGTCGACAAAGCGCTGGAACGAGGCGAACAGCTCCGGCTGCTTGCGCGCGATGCCATTGGCGGCGATGCCGATGAAAAGCGAAAACAGCACCACCGCGATGGTCGAGGTCTTGCGCGCGCCCGTCATGTCGAGGAAGGGATTGGTGGGGATAAAGCTCAGCAGCATGCCGGGCAGGGAAATCGCCTGGGCCGTGCCGAGCGAGCCGGCCAGGACCTGCCCGCGTGCGACCTCGGCGCTGCTGGCCGTCAGCCCCACCGCGCTCAAGCCGTACAGGCGCGCCATGGCGATGCCGATGCAGGCCGCCACCAGGGTGGTGGCCATCAGGATGCCGATGGTCAGCGCGCTGATTCTCCCCAGCGACTTGGCGTCGCGGAACTTCAGCACCGCCTCGATGATCGACACCATGATCAAGGACGGCCTGACCGATGCCTTCTATGGCTATCAC
>JBKHWY010000401.1:0-4612 GCA_046566285.1 Gammaproteobacteria bacterium
GGAAGATTCCCACCACCGACTTGTGCCGCAGCGCATCGGCCAGCAGGGGCAGGTCCCATTCGCTGAACGCCAGGGAGGCGAAGAGCGGGAACAGCACCAGCCCGGCGCCGGCCGGGGCCGGCACGCCGGTGAAGAAATTCTGCGCATAGGCCGGTTTGGGCGGCGCCCCGCCCAGCACCAGCGGAGCCTCGACGATGCTGGCGTTGAAGCGCGCCAGGCGCAAGGCCCCACAGGCGACGAAAATGAAGCAGGCCAGGCCACCCATGCGCACGATGGTCGGATGGTCGGCCGAGAGTTGCACGAAGCCGTAGCAGTACAGCAGCATGGCGGGCGCACAGCCGAAATTCATCACGTCGGCAATCGAATCGAGCTGCATGCCGAAGCTGGACGAGGTGTTGGTCAGGCGGGCCACCAGGCCATCGAGCGCATCGAAGACGCCGGCCAGCACCAGCAGGATCGCGGCGGTGCGGTAGGCTTCGGGCGCGCCCACGTGGGCATTGTCGATCGAGATGACGATGCTGCCGAAGCCGCAGGCAATCGAGAGCAGCGTGACGAAACTCGGCAGGGCAAACTTGGCGCGCGCAAGGCGCTGCTGGCGGGTTGGTTTCAAATTCGCTCGCAAGGTTGACAAGGTGTTCAGCTATTCTAACCCGCCCATTCCGGCACGGGCGGATCGGCACGCGCGGCGCTAACGAATCGCAGGTCAATACGGCCGAATTGGCCTAGAATCGCGGTTGGTCTTAGCTGGAGAGGAACCATGCACACCCCAACCCGCTGGCGTTTGTCGGTCGCGGCCCTGAGCACCGCCCTGCTGCTGGGCGCTTGCGGAGGCGGCAACGACAAGGCGCCGGCTGCCGCCTCCGCCATCCCGGCCGCCAACGCACCCGGCGCACCGGCCGCCACCGGCAACATCGCCAGCGACGGCCTGGCCTGGATCAATTACCGCCGCACCCAGATCGGCATGCAGGCCATGACCCGCAACCCGACCATCGACCTTGCCGCGCAGGGGCACTCGGACTATCAGAAGACCAACAACAAGGTCACGCACGACCAGACCATCGGGCTGCCGGGCTTTACGGGTGTCACGAATGTGGAGCGCCTCAAGGCGGCCGGCTACCAGTTCGGCCAGGGCGGCTATGCGGGCGAAGTGATTTCGGCCTCGTCGTCGGCGTCGGGCTTTTTCATGGCCGAGGAACTGATTACCGCGATCTATCACCGCTTCGCCATCTTCGAGCCGCGGTTCCGCGAAATCGGGACGGGCGCGGCCACCAACAGCTCCGGCTACGCCTACTTCACGGCGGACTTCACGATTCCGAACGGTGCGGTGACGGGGCTGGGCAAAGGCGTGATGGCGGTCTGGCCGGGCAATGGGCAGACCCTGGTGCCGGTGAACTTCTTGAGCGATAACGAGACGCCCGATCCGATCCCCACCCGGGATGTCAACGAAGTGGGTTATCCGATCAGCGTGCACGCCGACCTGGGCGCCAGCGTCAAGGTGGACAGCTTCACAGTGCGGCCCCGTGGCGGCAACAGCGACCTGGCGGTCAAGCTGCTGGCGCCGGGCGCCGATGCGCACACGCCGGATTCGGCGGCGGCCATCATTCCGCTGGCGGTGCTGCGCGCCGGCACCACCTATGAAGTCAGCTTCCGTGGCAGCGTGGATGGGCTGGCGGTCAACAAGACCTGGTCGTTCACGACCAAGTAATTCAGCAAGCCGGCTGAATGAGCCGTCCGCGCGCTGCAAGGCGCCGGCGGCCGCGTGCCGGCTTAGCGGGCTTAGCGGTTAAATTCAGCTTCTTCGTCGAAGCCATCCGCACACGGCTTGCCGCAGAAGCGGCGCACGCTGTCGAGCGGCTTCTCGCAATACCAGCATGAACCCTTGGCGGGCAGACTCTGTCGCGCCAACGCAGCCGGGGCCGCACTCAGCGGCGGCTCGGCCGCCACGCTCTTGTCCTGCATACTGTCCCGAATGGTACTCACGATAACCCCCTGGAAGGCTGCGAAATTGAAGTGCGGAAATAAGACTACTATGGGAAATAGTGCAGGATCTGTGCCATCGCAAACCCTTCCTGCTTCGCTCCACAGCGACTTGGGCGCGGCCGCCGGACATGCACCGGAATCTGGGCATGCACCGGAAATCTGGACATGAGTGTGCGCCTAATATGCATGCACCGCAATGCAGTTAATGCCCACTGACGTTGTATGTCAGCAACCATCTTTTCCTCGGCGATGGCTTGAATTCAGGAGTGGCGTGACCGGCGGCGCGTGGGCCCATCATAGCAGCGCTCCCGGGTGCTTTTTGACGCTGCGATGACAGACTATTTGACGGGTTCGACAGTCACGCGCAGCCCGGACGAGGTGGCGGCTATCCGGGTGGGAACGAACTGCACGCCGGCGTAGCGCAAGTCTTCCATCTTGAAGTGATAGATCGGCAGATCGGTGGCCACCTCGCGCATCAGGACATTGGCGGCCTTCTGGAATTGCTGCTGACGCGCCGCGTCGATGCCTTCGATGGCGAAGCGGTCCAGGCGCGGTTCGGCCATCAGCACGGCCCCGCGCGCGGCGTCGATATACAGGCGGCCCGACAGCGCCATGGCGCCGCGCCAGGACTGGCGCACGAAAGGCGGCGCCACCGAGGCGTCCATCGACAGGCCGACGCGGCCGCTGTCCGGCTGCAGCGACACCAGCGGGTGAGTCAGCTGGACGTCGAACAATTCCATCAGGCGGTTATTCAGCGGGAAGCGCTTGTCGAGGCCCGCCTGCAGCTTGGCCAGCGGCACCTCGACTTCCCGCGGGCCGACCAGGCCGGCGCAGGAGGCCAGCGTGGCGGCGCAGGCAAGAAGCAGCAGGCGGCCGGTGGTGTGGATGAGCTTTTGCATGGCAAAAGATTAGCATAGCCGACCTGCCGCGCACGCCCCGTACACACTCGCTTACATGATGCCGTGCGGCGACAACGAGCACGCGGCGGCGGGCGCTATCCGCAAGCCTGGGCGCGCGCCAGCAGCAGGTCGCGCTCGCGGCTGTTCTGGGTCAGGCGGGCGGCGCGCTCGAACTCGGCGCGCGCTTCCCCCATGCGTCCCAGCCGCGCCAGCAGGTCGCCGCGCACGCTCGGCAGCAGGTGGTAGTGGCGCAATGCCGGCACTTCCAGTAATTGGTCCACCACCGCCAGCCCGGCCGCCGGACCCACTGCCATGGACAGCGCCACCGCGCGATTGAGTTCGATCACCGGGGAAGGCGTCAGCTGGGCCAGCGCATCGTACAGCGCGGTAATGCGCTGCCAGTCGGTATCCTGCGGCGTGAGCGCGCGCGCATGGCAGGCCGCCAGTTCGGCCTGCAGGGCATACGGTCCGGCGCCCTGCCCCAGCTGGGCGGCGCGCGCGAGCGCGGCCAGGCCACGGCGGATCAGCAGCTGGTCCCAGCGCGAGCGGTCCTGGTCCATCAGCAGCACCGGCTGCCCGTCCGGGCCGACGCGCGCGCGGGTGCGCGACGACTGGATTTCCATCAGCGCCACCAGCCCATCCACCTCGGCTTCCTGCGGCGCCAGTTCGGCCAGGATGCGGCCCAGCCGCAGGGCTTCCTCGCACAGCGCCGGGCGCAGCCAGTCTTCGCCCGCGCTGGCCGAATAGCCTTCGTTGAAGATCAGGTAGATCACCTGCAGCACCGAGCCCAGCCGCTCGGCGCGCTGCGCCCCGCGCGGCACTTCGAAGGGCACGCGCGCGTCCGATAGCGCGCGCTTGGCGCGCACGATGCGCTGGGCCATGGTGGTCTCCGACACCAAAAAGGCGCGCGCGATTTCCTCCGTGGTGAGCCCGCCCAGCAGGCGCAAGGTCAGCGCGGCCCGCGCCTCGGGCGCCAGCACCGGGTGGCAGGCCACGAACATCAGGCGCAGCAGGTCGTCGCCGATGTCGTTCTCAAGCGCGTTGTCGATGGCCGCGTCCAGGTCGGGCGCGGCATCCTGCAGCAAATTCTCGATTTCCCAGGTGAGCTCGGGCTCCTTGGCGTGCTGCATCTTCAGGTGGCGCAGGCGGTCCAGCGCCCGGTGCTTGGCCACCGCCATCAGCCAGGCGGCCGGATTGTCGGGCACGCCGTCGCCGGGCCAGCGCTCGAGCGCTTCGACCAGCGCATCCTGCGCCAGCTCCTCGGCCGTGCCGACGTCGCGCAGCATGCGCGCCAGGGCGCCGATGATGCGCCCCGACTCCATGCGCCAGACCGCGTCGATGACGCGCCGGACCTGCGCGCTCATGCGCCCCTAGCGCCCGGCCAGCTCGGCGTGCAGCGCCGATTCGAGCTGGTGTTCGCGCATGCGCTGCTCGGCGGCGCGCAGCTCGGGCGTGAAGGCCGGCGCGGGCGCTTGCAGCGCGCGCACCTCGACTTCCACCTGCGGCCCGCTGGGGTAGCAATTACGCTTGGCCCAGGCGATGGCCTCCTCCAGGCTGTCGGCGCGGATCAGCCAATAGCCCGCGATCAGTTCCTTGATTTCCGCGAACGGGCCGTCCAGCACGGTGCTCTTGCCGCCGGCATGGCGCACGCGCGCGCCGAACGCGGTCGAACGCAGCCCGGCCGCCGCCAGCAGCGTGCCGGCCTGCGCCTCGGCCGCGCAATGCGCGTCTAC
>JBKHWY010000402.1:0-4610 GCA_046566285.1 Gammaproteobacteria bacterium
TTCCCACTCGGCGTTCTTGGCGAGCGGATAAAAACCCGTGTACTGCCCCGGCTCGAGCACGGAGCGCGAGACCATGCTGCCCGAGGAGATATGGACGTTGTCGGCGATTTCCAGATGGCCCAGCACCATGGCGGCGCCGCCGAAGGTGCAGTAGGCGCCGATGTTGGCGCTGCCGGCCACGCCCACGCAGCCGGCCATGGCGGTGTGCTTGCCGATGCGGGTGTTGTGGCCGACCTGGATCTGGTTGTCGAGCTTGACGCCGTCTTCGATGATGGTGTCCGCCAGCGCGCCCCGGTCCACGGTGGTGGAGGCGCCGATGTCGACGTCGTCGCCGATCACCACCCGTCCCACCTGGGGAATCTTGATGTACACGCCGCCCTCGTTGGCAAAGCCGAAGCCGTCGGTGCCGATCACGCAACCCGAATGCAGGATGCCGCGCGCGCCGATCACGCACTCGCTGTGGAAGGTCACATTGGGGAACAGGCGGGTGTCTTCGCCGATGCGGGAATTGCGGCCCACAAAGGAGCCGGCGCCGATGATTGCGCGTGCGCCGATCACCGCGCCCGACTCGATCGTCACGTGCGGGCCGATGTGGGCACTCGGGTCGACCTGGGCGCCCTCCGCCACGCTGGCGCTCGGATCGATGCCGGGCGCGGGCACGATCTCGGTCTGGGCGTAGAACAGCTGGGCCGCGCGGGCGAAATACGCGTACGGGTTCTTGGTGACGATGCGCGCGCCACGATAGCTGGCGGCCACCGCCGCGTCATCGCCCGGCGAGAGGATCAGCGCCGCCGCCCCGCTCTGTTCGGCCTGGGCGCGCAGTTTGCTGTTGCTGAGGAAGCTGATGTGCGAAGCGCCGGCGTCGGCTAGCGGTGCGATGCCCGAAACTTCGAGGTTCGGATCGCCCACCAGTTCGCCGCCCAGGCGTTCGACCAATTCACCGAGTCGAGTGCCCATGCTGGTCTTTCTTATCTGGAGGGTTGGAAGGTCAAGAGAGGAAAACATGCAAGCCATTCCGGGCCGGCGCCGCCGGCCCCGGAACAGCCGCGCCGCTTATTTATCAAGCAGCTTGAGGATCTTGTCGGTGATGTCGATGCGCGGGCTGGACCAGGCCGATTCCTGCAGCACGATGTCGAGCTTTTCCCGCTCGGCGATCTGTTCGATCAGCTTGTAGGCCTTCTGCGCGATGTTGGCGCGCTCCTCGCTCTTGCGCTGCAGGAGGTCTTCGCGGAACTCGCGCTGGGTGCGGGTCAGGTCCTTTTCCAGGTCGAGCAGGTCGCGCGCGCGCTTGGTGCGCTCGGCCTCGGAGAGGTTGGGCGCGTCGGTATCGAGCTTGTCGGAGGCGCTCTTGTACCGGGCGATCATGTCGGCGATGGCCTTCTGGCGCTTGGAGAACTCGGCTTCGATTTTTGCGTCGGCCTGCTTGGCGAGCTTGGACTCGGTCATCAGGCGTTCGGTAAATACGTAGCCGATCCGGCTGGGCGCCTGCTGGGCGTGCGCGGCCAGCGACCAGGCGCACACCGCGGCGAACAGCGCCAGGCGCCTTGGCAGCGCTGCGGTCAATGTGTTCAACATGGTTCTCCGAACTCCAAACATTTCAAACGATAGACAGTTCAAGATGCGGTCAGAAGCCCGTACCCATCTGGAACTGGAAGCGCTCCAGGCGGTCGCCCGGCTTCGCGTTCAAAGGCTTAGCATAACTCAACTTGAGCGGTCCCACCGGAGAAATCCACGACAGGCCGAGGCCGGTCGAGGCGCGCAGCTGGTTGGCGTAGATCTTCTCGCGCTCCTGGTAGACCTGGCCGACGTCGAGGAAGCCGAACCAGCGCAGGCTGCGGTCCTGGCCGCTGCCGGGGAACGGCATCTGCAGTTCCGCGTTACCGATCAGGCGCACCGGGCCGCCCTGGGCATCCACGTCGGAATAGTAGTTGGTCCCGCCCTGCACCGGCGTGGCCACGCCCAGCGACGAGGAGTAGTAGCCGCGCACCGAGCCGATGCCGCCGGCATAGAAGTTCTTGAAGACCGGGTAAGGCTTGCCGCCCAGGCCGCGGCCGTAGTCGAACTCGCCCTTCAGGGCCAGGGTGATCGAACGGGTCAGCGGATGGAACCACTGCTGCTCGTAGATCGCGCGGTAGTACTTCGATTCGCCCGCCACGTCGAATTCCAGGTTGGCGCGCTGGAAGCGGCCCACCGTCGGGGTGATCGCGCTGTCGCGGCTGTCGCGTGCCCACGATACCGTCAGCGGGAAGGCATTGGTGGTCACGGTGCCCACGCCGCCCGGAATGCCGCCGAAGGTTTCCACGTACTGGCGGAACAGCGGCGGGCTGGTGACGTCGGTCTCGATGGTCGAGCGCTCCAGGCCGATGCCGAAGAACACCGTATCGTTTTCCGAGAACGGCACGCCGTAGCTGAGGCGCCCGCCGTTCTGCTTGACCTTGTACGAGCCGATGTTCACGGCCGGCGGGTTGGCGGTGCGGGTGTACAGTTCGAACGACTGGCTGATGCCGTCTTCGGTGAAGTACGGATTGGTCTGCGACAGCGCGATGGTGCGGCTGTAGCGGCTGGTGTTCAGTTCGATGCCGATGGTGTTGCCGCTGCCGGCGAAGTTGGCCTGCTGGATCGACGCGGTGAAGGTGAACTTCTCGGCCTGCGAGAAGGCGCCGCCGATCATGAAGTTACCGGTCGGCTTTTCGACCACGGCGATGTTCACGTCCACCTGGTCGGAGGTGCCCTGCGCTTCCGGCGTATCGACGGTGACTTCCTTGAAGTAGCCCAGGCGGTCGACGCGGTCGCGCGAGAGCTTGACGCGGTTGGCGTCGTACCAGGAGCCTTCGAACTGGCGGAATTCACGCCGGATCACTTCGTCGCGCGTGAGCGTATTGCCGGAAATCGTCATGTGGCGCACGTAGGCGCGCTTGCCCGGATCGACAAAGAAGGTGAAGGCCACCTTGCGGTTCTCGCGGTCGATCTCCGGGTTGGCGTTGACGTTGGCAAAGGCATAGCCGAAGGTGGCCATGCGATCCGAGATCGCCTTGTTGCTGTTGGTGAGCAGCTCACCCGAATAGGTCTCGCCGGGTTTCAGCATGACGAGGGATTTGAGTTCCTCGTCGCGCCCGAACATCTCGCCATCCATCTTGATGCCCGAGACGGTGTACTTCTCGCCTTCGGTGATGTTAATCGTCAGGTAGATGTCCTTCTTGTCCGGCGTGATCGCCACCTGGGTCGATTCGACGTTCGCTTCCAGGTAGCCGCGGTTCAGGTAGAAGGACTTGATGGCTTCGATGTCGCCGGTCAGCTTGGTCTTGGAATACTGGTCGGCCTTGGTGTACCAGCTGAACCACCCGTGGGTGTTCAGCTGCATGGCGTCGCGCAGTTCCTTGTCGGAGAAGGTCTTGTTGCCGACGATGTTGATCGCGCGGATGCGCGCCATCTCGCCTTCGTCCACGTTGAACATGACGGTCACGCGGTTACGCTCGATGGGCGTGACGGTGGTGGTGATCTTCACGCCGTACAGGCCGCGCGACAGGTACTGGCGCTTCAATTCCTGCTCGGCGCGGTCCACCGAGGCCTTGTCGAAGATCTTCGCTTCGCCCACGCCGATCTCGCCCAGCGCCTTGATCAGCACATCCTTTTCGAATTCCTTGGTGCCGGTGAAGTCCACCGTTGAAATGGCGGGACGCTCTTCCACCAGCACGACCAGCACGCCGTTTTCCTCTTCCAGGCGCACGTCCTTGAAGAAGCCGGTGGCATACAGCGCCTTGATGGCGGCGATACTTTTCTCGTCGTCGAAGGTTTCGCCTACCCGCACCGGGAGGTAGGAAAACACCGTGCCCGCTTCGGTACGCTGGATGCCTTCGACCCGGATGTCCTTGACGACGAAGGGCGACACCGCGAACGCGGGTCCGGCGCACAGGGCCAGGACGGCGGCACCGACCAGACTGCGGCGAAAGAAGGGCATGCCAAAACGATCAGAATTTAATTTCATTGGGTTGTTCAATGGGTCAATCTTGGGACAGGGATGCGGGCGTCGCCACGCCGCCTACAGCACCCATCCGGGAATGCGCCGGTTCGTCATGTCAGGAACCGTGCCAGGTCGTTGAAGACCGCGAGGGCCATCAGCATGAGCAACACACCCACGCCGGCGCGCTGTGCATATGCGCCAACGCGTTCGGGCAGAGGGCGCCCGGTCAAAACTTCCACGAGATAATACAGCAAATGGCCACCGTCCAGAACCGGAATTGGTAACAGATTCATCACGCCAAGGCTGACGCTGACGAGGGCAATAAAGCTGAGAAATTGCACCGCCCCGCTGCGCGCCGTCTGGCCCGCCACGTCGGCAATGGTGATCGGTCCGGTCACGTTTTTCAGCGACAGTTCGCCCACCAGCATTTTGCCGATCATCTTGACCTGCATGAGGGCCATGTCCCAGGTCGTGGAGGCGGCCTTGGCCAGCGCGCCGAACGGGCCCGCCGCGACCGTCACCATCTCGGGCATGCCGCCCAGTTCCGCCTTGATGCGCGCGCTCTTGCTGGCCGCGTCCAGTTCGGGCGTGACGCGGATTTCCAAAGTCTGGTCCGCGCGCTGGACGGTGAAGACCAGCGCCCGGCCGT
>JBKHWY010000403.1:0-4600 GCA_046566285.1 Gammaproteobacteria bacterium
AGCCGTCTCCGACCGGGTCAAACGACCAAAGCTGGTCGGAGTTATTCAGGTTGGTCCACTGCCAGATGGCCGCGCCATTGGCCGCGGCGGCGCGGTCGATGCTCATCACCTTGCCGCTGTGCTGGTTACGCAGACGATAGAGAATCGTGCCCGTGCCCTCGCCCTTCGGACGCGTCACCGGCAGGCCCGCCGCCACCGGCGCGCCGATCACCGGGGTGTCGCCGCTCCAGCTGATCTTCTGTACGCGCGTGGTGCGCGCATTGCCGCAGCCTTGCCCCGTGGCCGGATTGGCGTGGTAGACGATCCAGTCTTCGCTGCCGTCGGGCGACTTGACGAAGCTGTTGTGGCCCGGCCCATACGCGCCATTGCCCTTCTGTAGGATGGGAGTGGCCGCCTTGCTCCAGTTCGCGGGCACGGTCAGGTCGGCGCCCAGGTTGGCGCTCAAGAGGCCCACCTTGTAGTCGTCGGTCCAGCAGCCGCTCGCGGAGATCGCCAGGTGCACCTTGCTGCCGTGGACCAGGAAGGCCGGCGCCTCGTTGACCTTGGCGCCGGACTGCTCCCAGGCGTAGGTCGGGGTCGACACGATCGCGCCCCTGCCCACGATGGCGGTCGGGCTGCTCATCTTGGCCAGCTTGATGCGCTGCGGCTGGCCGCCGGAGATGTCGGACCAGGCCATGTACAGCTGGCCGTTGATGTTGGCCACGGTCTGGTCGATGGCCCAGGCGTCATCGCTGTCGGCGATTTTGGTGGGCGCGCTCCAGCTGCCCGTGGTGGGGTCGGCGCTCGTGTTGCGGATGGCGAAAATGCGGTGCTGGTCGTCCGTGCCGGCGCCGGAAAAATAGATGTACCAGGCCCCGTTGATGTAGTTGATCTCCGGCGCCCAGATGTCCTTGCTATAGCACTTGCTGCCACTGCAGGCGGCCGACTTGGTGAACACCGTCACCGGCGTGCGCGCGCCGATGCCCGACAGGGTGGGCGACTTGCGCAGCTCGATCCTGTCCCAGCCGGGCGATGTGGCGACATAGTAATAGTAGCCGTCCGTGTGGCGCATCACGAAGGGATCGGCCGAGGAAGAAGCGGCCGGGCCGACCGGGTTGATGAAGGTGGTCGATGCCGCCAGCACGCTGCCCGGCAGCGATAGCGCCAGGACGGCGCATGCGATCAGGTGTTTGTTCATAGGTCTTGTCTCCATGGTTGCCGCCTGCTGGCGGTCGAGTGGCGCCGCAAAAGCTGCGGGCGAAAGACCAGTATTGACGAGGATGGGAGCGCGCGTCCAATCCCGAACGCGGTATCGGTGGCGTGATCCAGGTAATCACCGCCGGTGGCATGGCGGCCGTGATAGCAATGCCGGATGCGGCTGGACGCGCGCGTTCCCGTTTCCGGTATCGGTGGCGATCGGCGCCTTGGCAACTGATATGCGAAGTGCGGCAAATGCCCCGTCAAGCATCCGTATTATTCATCGACCATTCAGGCTCACAACATGGCTTGCAAGGGCTGCCACACCATCGGCGCCTCCAGCTGTTCCATGCAGTTGTGGTGCCCGAGCGGGCACTCGCGCTGGCGGCAGGGCGAGCACTCCAGCCGCAGCGACAGCGAATGGGCCACCGTGGAAAACGGCGGCGCGTGATCCGGGTCGGTAGGGCCATACAGCGCGATCACCGGGCGGTCCAGCGCGGAAGCGATGTGCAGGAGGCCCGAATCGTTGGCCACCACGGCGCTGGCGCGCGCGATCAGCGCGATCGCTTCATGCAAGCTGGTCGCGCCGGCCAGATTGACGATGCGTCGATGTGTGGACTGCTGCGGCGCCAGCGCCAGGATCTCGTCGCCGGCCGCCTTGTCCTTGGGAGAACCCAGCAGTGCCACCTGGGCCTGCGGGTCGCTGGCCAGCACCTGGCGCGCCAGCTCGGCGAAGTGGCGCGCCGGCCAGCGCTTGGCCGCGCCGAACTCCGCGCCCGGCGCGAACACCACCAGTTTCGCGCCCGGCTTGATGCCGTACTTGGCGCACACGCCGGCCACGGTGTCCTCCGCCACCTTCATCGACGGGCGCGGCACGCCGGCGCGCAGCGCGGCCGCCGGGCTGTCGGCCAGGGCCGCGTAGAACGGCACCATCGGCCGCGGCGGCGTATCGTCGTGGTGCATCACGTTGATGAGGCCATAGCGCATCTCGCCCTTGTAGCCGACGCGCCTGGCAATCCCGGCCAGCCAGGGAATCAGCGCGTACTTGAGCGTGTTGGGCAGCACATAGGCTTCGGCGTAGCCGCGCGCGCGCAACATCCGCGCATAGCGCCAGCGCTCGCGCAATTGCAGCGCCTTGTGGCGAAACGGCGTCTCCAGCACGCTGTCCACTTCCGGCATGGCCTTCCACACGGGGGCCACCGACGGCGGGGCCAGCACGTCGATGGGCCGCTCGGGATGCTGGCGCACCAGCAGTTGCAGGAGCGGCTGCGCCATCACGGCGTCGCCGATCCAGTTGGGCGAAATGATGAGGGTGCGCAGCGTCATGCGGCGGCCTTGGCAAACTGCAGGCGGTACAGGTTGGCGTACATGCCGTTGTGGGCCAGCAGTTCCTCATGGCGGCCGCTCTCGACGATGCGGCCCTGGTCCACCACCACGATGCGGTCGGCCCGCTCGATGGTGGACAGGCGGTGCGCGATCACCAAGGTCGTGCGCCCGGCCATCAGGGTGTCCAGCGCGGCCTGCACGGCGCGTTCGGATTCGTTGTCCAGCGCGGAGGTGGCTTCGTCCAGGATCAGGATCGGCGCATCCTTGTAGATGGCGCGGGCAATGGCCACGCGCTGGCGCTGCCCGCCGGACAGGCGCATGCCGTTCTCGCCGATCTGGGTGTTCACCCCTTCCGGCAAGGCCGCGACCACGTCGGCCAGGTGGGCCGCGCGGATGGCCGCATCCAGGCGCTGCGGGTCGATGGCGTCCGCGCCATAGGCGATGTTGGCGCCCAGCGTGTCATCGAACAGCACCACGTTCTGGCTCACCATGGCAAGTTGGGCGCGCAGGCTGGCCAGCTTGATGTCGTCGTAGGCCACGCCGTCGAGGGTGATGCGGCCGGACTCGGGCTGGTAGAAGCGCGTGACCAGATTGACGAACGTGGATTTGCCGCCGCCCGACATGCCCACCAGCGCCACCGTCTGGCCGGGCTGGATCTCGAGCGACACGTCGGACAGCACCAGCGGGCCCGATTCGCTGTAGCGGAACGACACGTGCTCGAACACCAGGTGGCCGCGCGCACGTTCCAGCTCGATGCTGCCGGGGTCCGGCTCGATGGGTGCATCGACCATGCCGAACACGGTTTCGGCGGCCGCCATGCCGCGCTGCAGCGGGCCGTTCACTTCCACCAGGGCTTTCAAGGGCGCGAGCAGCATCAGCATCTGGGTGATGAAGGCGGAGAATTCGCCGGCCGTCATGCCGGCCTGCAGGGCCAGCACGATCACCACCGACACCGCGCCGGCGGTGGCGATCTGCGTGACCGGCACGGTGGCTGCCGCCGCCACCGTGATGCGCTGGGAAAAACCGCGCAGGGCTTCGCTGCGCGCCTCGAAGCGGCGCCGCTCATAACGCTCGCCGGCGAACACGCGGATCACCTGGTGGCCGCGCGCCGCTTCCTCCACCACCTGGGTCATCTCGCCGGTGACGCGCTGGTTGTCGCGGTTCAGGCGCCGCACCCGCTTGGTGGTGGTGCGCACCACGATGGCCGTTACCGGCACCACGACGAGCGCCACCAGGGTCAGCTTCCAGTTCAGCAGCAGCAGCGCGATCAACAGGCCCACCACCACCAGCACGTCGCGGACAAAAGCCAGGAACACGGAGTTGATCATGTCCACCACCTGGCGCACGTCGCCCACCACGGTGTTGATCACCCGGCCGGTGGACTCTTCGTGGAAGCGCGCCACCGGCAGGCGCAGCAAGCGGTCGAACACCATGCCGCGCAGGTCGTTGAGCACCCGGCTCATGACCCAGTTGTTCAGGTAGGCGGTGGAAAAGGTGCAGATCCCGCGAAACACGAAAATCGAGATCGCCACGCCCGGCACCCACCACAAGGGAAAGGCCGCGCGGCCGTTGAAGCCCTTGTCGATCAGGAGCTGGAGGGCGTACGACAGCATCGGCTGGGTGGCGGCGGTGCCGGCCATGGCCACCAGCGCCAGCAGCGCGCGCGTGCGATAGGGTTTGACGATCGCCAGCAGGCGCCGCGCGATGGAGTGTTCGGTCGTATCCATGAATGCCTGGTGCGAAAGTGCCTGGTGCAAAACTAGGCAAAACTATCTGGTGCAAAGTGGTGCAAAGTAGGGGCCGCCAGGGACGGGCCGCCCGCATTGTCGCATATGCGACGGAGGCCGGGTGGATGCGCACCCGGCTGTCGGCGCGCGCCTCGGCGGCGATCAGCTTGAGGTAAAATGCCATGATGACAAGCACCCCTCACCGGCGCATTTTTCCCCGCATGAACGGTATCGCAACGCCTCGCCTCGCGCCCTCGTCCGCGTCCTCTTTTGCGCCCCGCCGTTCGCGCCTTGAGCGAATCGTCCAGACCACCTTCCTGCTCGCCCTGTTCTGCGTGCCGTTTGCCACTGCGCTGACCAATCTGTTCGTG
>JBKHWY010000404.1:0-4596 GCA_046566285.1 Gammaproteobacteria bacterium
AGCGCCGGTCCTTCCACGCCGCGCACGCGCAGGCGCACGTAGTAGGTGCCGGCGGCCAGCCCGCCTGGGGGGCGGAAAACGATGGCGTCGCCGGTGGCCGACAGCGCGAATTCGCCGGCCGCAGGCGCGCCGCCAGCCGCGATCGGGCTCAAGACCAGGGTGTCGATGTACAGCTCGGTGGCGCCATCAACCAGGCCCACGGCGGCAAAACTGAACACGCCAGCGACCGGATTCCACGGGGTGGGCGGCGGCGTGACGTGGGCGGCCACCAGCAAGGGCACGCTGTTGGAGC
The DNA here is from genome assembly GCA_046566285.1 of Gammaproteobacteria bacterium. GTDB lineage: Bacteria > Pseudomonadota > Gammaproteobacteria > Burkholderiales > Burkholderiaceae_D > Telluria_A. The sequence continues at coordinate 293 of JBKHWY010000404.1, forward strand.
GGTAATCCACCGCGTCGCCGGCCGCCACGGCGCTCCCCACGCGCAGCTGGTAGGCGCCGGGCAACGGGCTGCCGCCGGGCAGGGCGCCGATGGCTGCCGGCAGCGTGGCCGTCAGGCGGCTGCTGGTTTGCAGCGCGGGCGCGCCTTTCCAGGCCGTGATCTCGGTTTCCGCGAGGTGTTCGTCCAGCAGGTAGAGGCGGTGCGCGGTGGGCTGGTCGATGCCGGTGCCGAACACGGAGAACTGGCCGCCAGGGGCCACCACGGCGGGGGAATACTGGTGCACGATGGTGTCGCCCGGGACCGGGGCGAGGGGCGTGAAGTCCACTTCCGAGGCGGTGCCCGTCAAGGCGCCCGCGCGTGCGAACGGCAGCGCGGTGGGACCGGTGGACAGGCCGATGCGGCGCGGCGCCGGCGACAGCGTGGCCGGGGCCGCCGGCGCGGTCAGGAACACCACGCTGACCCGGAACACGGCCGACAGGCGGAACGGCGTCGAGAACGATTGCCAGCGCCGGTTGGCGGCATCGTCCTTCTCCGGCTCGAACGTGATGGTGAAGGTGAAGCCATCGACCGGGTCGATGAAGGTGCCGCGCTCGTGGAAGGCTTGCAGGGCGATGCCGATGGCCTGCTGCTCCTGCACCGCGCTGTCCTTGGCGTAGGTCGAGAGCAGGTAGTACAGGGTCAGGCCGAGCGCATGGCTCTTGTTGGGTTGGGCGCGCGGGCCGGTCAGCGGGGTGTTGCGCGTGAACGGTTCCGGGACCAGGTGGAACAGGTACAGCGTCATCTGGCATTCGCCCGCGTTGCGCACCGATTCCGGCATCTTGCCCGAAACGACGATCGGGAAGCGGGGAATCGCGCCGCCATTGGTGACCCAGCCCGGCCATGCGTCTACCGCCTGGTCGAGGTAGGCGATGAGGCGGTCGGTGACGCTGGAGATGTCGAGGGTGCTGATCATGGCGTCTCAGCTTTGCCGCAGGCCGAAGGGTGGGGTGGGGCGCAGCAGCGGCCCGGTGCGCGTGCTGTCGGCGGATGCCTTGCGCTGGCCAGGCGCCGGCGGCAGCACGCGCACTTCGATGTGCTCGATGTCGATGTCCAGGGTATCGCCGGCGCTGCCGCTCGCCTCGGCATGCATTTCCTCGATGCGCGGCGGTGCGGTCGGCGCGCTGGATGGCGACGTGCGTGGCGACATGCGCGCCGATGGGGATGGCGTGGCGGGCGGCTTGCCTGTGCCGGGGCTGGTGGGCTCGCCATGCGGGGGCTGGGCCGGTGGCTGAGCTGCCGCTGCGCCCTGCGCCGCCGCGCGGGCGGCCGCCAGGGCCGAGTGCACCGAGGTCGGCCGCGCTGGGGTGGTCACTGTCCATTCGCCCGACATGCGCGTGGGCGGCTTCCAGGCTGGCAGCAGGGGCAGGTCGGGGGGCCCACTGGGCGGCTGGGGTGCGGACGCCGCCTGCTCGCTTGCGTTATCGGCCGGAGCGCTCGCCTGTGCTGCTGCCGGACTGGCTGCGGGCGCGGGCGGCGGGGACGTTGGCGGTGTCGCGGGCGTGGCTGCGGCATGCTGCGACCTGGACGGTGCGGACGGCACCGGCCGGGATGCGATGCGCCGGGTGGGCGGCGCCGCAGCCGGCGTGTCGTCCGGCTCGGCGTCGTGCGGCGCGGCCTCCGGTGCCAGCGCGCGGCTGTGGCCGAACGGCGCATACGGCACGCGCAGCGGCGCCACGCCCGGCGGGGCGGTGAGCAGTCCGGCAAAATACGATGGCGTTTTCATGCGCGCCGTTCCCGTTCGATGAAGTCCGCGAACAGCGCGCGGCGGCGCGCCGGCAGGGCCAGGATGCTGGCCTCGGACCAGCCATAGCGCGATGCGATGAGGTGGATCTGTTCGAACACGGCGCTGGCGCGCGCCTGCAGTTCGCCCAGTACGAACAGGCCGGGATCGAACCAGCCGCGTGCCACCTGGCCGCAGTGGGGGCAGCGGCCTTCCAGCAGGCCGGCCAGGCGTGGTGCGATACGTTCCAGCAGGGCGCCGATGCGGCTGGCGGTGCGGGTCGGCGCCGCGGCGGTCTTGCCGCCAGCGGCGATGCAGGCATGCAGCAGGCGCTGCGCCGCGCCGGCCCGTCCCTGGGCGAGCGCCTGCAGCACCGCGCCCGCGCTGGGGATCCGGAAGCGCCCATCCTTCCAGTCCAGCCAGCCATCCTGCGCGGCCCGCACCGTGCGCACGCGCTCGGGGCGCTTGCCGGCCAGGTAGGCGTCGATGGACAGCATCACGTCGCCCCAGCCATCGCAGCTGGCGCAGCGCAGCTCGGCGCACAAGCGGTCGCCCATCAGGTGGCGGCGGATCGCCAGCAGGGCCGCATCGACATCGACATAGGGCAGCTCGCTCCAGTCGAGCGCGGCATCGAGCGGCGGCGCCAGCCTGCGCACCACGGCCAGCCGCAGCGCGACCGAGTCCGCCGCCCCCTCGGCCAGCAGCAATTCGTCATGGCCGTCGGGCGCGCGCGGCGCCACCGCCACCTGACTGACGGGAAGCACGAACATGGGTCAGATCTCTTTCGGTTCGGACAGCGTCAGGTCGTGTTCCCAGCCTTCGTTTTCCAGCTTGATGTGCTCGATTGCGATGGCATTGCCGCCGCCGTCGAGGTCGGCCAGGCCCTGGAACTCGCTCACCCAGCAGCGATGCACGACGTAGCGGTGCACGGGCTGGCCGGCTTCGTTGAGCAGTTCGATGCGGATCTGGCGCCGCAGCGACTTCAGGCTGCTGCCGGGGTTGCCCTTGTCGAGCTTCTGGGCGGCGTCGGCCCATTCCTCGAAATCGGTCGCATGGGTCATGCCGCGTTCGAGCGTGATCGGCTCGTACTTGGTGCGCCCCAGCCCCTTGCGGATCAGGGCGTCGCCACCCTGCTTGTATTCGATCACATCGGACGAGCGTTTCAGGCCGCTGACCTTGCTCACCCCCGCCACCGGCGAGGTGCTGGTGCCGAAATACACGAGGAAGCGGAAGGCCTTGTAGGGATCGAAGCGGTCGATGTTGACATTGAACGGTTTTGCCATGATGGGCTCCTGTCACGCGGTTTCGGTCTGGCCGGCCAGATGGGCCACCTTGATGATTACGAACTCGGCGGGCTTGAGCGGCGCGAACGCGACAACGATGTTGACGATGCCGTTGGCCTGGTCGTCCGGCGTGGTGGTGGTGTGGTCGCACGTGACGCGGAAGGCCTGGCTCGGCGTGGCCCCCTGCAGCGCCTGCTGGTTGAACAGCGAGAGCATGAAGTTCTCGATGGTGGTGCGAATCGCCAGCCACAGCGGCTCGTCATTGCTTTCGAAGACGATCCACTTCAGGTTCTGCAGCAGCGTCTGCTCGATGAAGAGCGTCATGCGCCGCACCGAAATGTATTTGTACTGCTGGAAGGCCGGGTTGGCGGCCACCAGGGTGCGCGCCCCGAACACCACCGTGCCGATGCCGGGGAAGGTGCGCGGCACGTTGATGCCGTGATCGCGGTTCAGCACCCCGTGGCGCTGGTCCGTCATGCGGCCGGAATCGACCACCCCAAGGGTATTGTTGAGAATGGCTTCCAGCCCGGCCGGCGCCTTCCACACGCCGCGCCGGGTGTCGGTGCGGGCAAAGATGCCCGCCACGAAACCGGACGGCGGCAGCTCGATGGGCGCCCCGTCAATGGGGCTGGTGGACTTCAGGTAGGGGAAGAAGATGGCGCCGTTGGTGCTCTTGGGGATGACGCCGCTGGCGAACACGGTGCCGATGTCCGGCGGGGTGAGCGGATCGGCGCTGGCGTTGGCGGGCGGGTCCATGATCATGAAGGCTTGCTTGCGTTCGGCGAAGGCCAGCCCGGCGCTCAGGATGCCGTTTTCGGTGATCCCGGGGATCATCAACAGGTTGAAGGAATCGACCTTGTCGAGCGCCTGGTCGGCCTGGAACACGGGTGCGAAATCGCCGGGATCGAAGGTGCCGATCAGGGCGGCCGGCGGCAGCGCGGCCAGGGTCAGGGGCGCCAGGGTGGCGCTGGTGTAGACGCTGCCGTAGGCCACGTTCGGGGTGATGGTCACCAGCGAGGACGCCGCATTGATTTTGTCGAAGCCGGCCGCATCCAGGCTCACGCCCCGGTAGTTTTCGATCCGGTTGCCATAGGCGATGGTGTAGTCGGCCAGGTTGAGCGGCCCGCCGCTGGACGAGCGCACGTTGTCGATGGTGATCGAGATGGCGGTGCCGGGCAGGTCGGTGGGCTCGCGCGCCGTGAACACGATGCCGCCCCCTGTGGTGGCCTGGGTCACGGTGGCGGGGACGATCGCCTGGGTGA
>JBKHWY010000405.1:0-4581 GCA_046566285.1 Gammaproteobacteria bacterium
GAGAGTCTCGCCGGCTCTCGTTTTCATTAGCGTATAGGTGCCTTCACTTAGACCCGCCTGTATCTCAGGCTTAAAGATAATTTCTATTGTTTTCCCCGGAATGGATAATGTCCCCTTAAATAGTTCAGATACAATCCTGCCGGTTCGTTGCACCATCTCGTTCTTGATATCCAGATGGTGTACCCCGGATGGAATTGCGTCAATCTCCGAACCTTTGAATACCACTATTCCGTTCTGATCGGCCACCCAATAATTCTGGGGTAGGCCAAACATCTCATCTACAGGTAGCTTCAATTGTGCCGGTGGCATTTCTACACTGCTCTTAGCGCGGCGCACTGCGATCAGAGCAACCGATAGTGTAAGTACAATCACGCATATCGTAAATATAGTATTTATCAATTCCCGTCCCCTCAGGTTTCTACAAGTGCATACCTGAAACATCATAGCTCATCAAAAAAGTCGAAACAACGTTCTCATGACGCCGTCCCTTGAGCTGAGCTTCTTCTTGAACTGCGCGGCATGCGTGCCTAACTCAGCTTTAGGCAGTCCGGGCTATAGCGCAAAGGCCGTTTTCACTGCCCGAGACCGGCTCCTACTCGGACTGGCCTGGCCAGCCCTGGCAGGACATTAAGCCCAACAATTTAGGTGCAGGGATATCGCCAAGACAAGAGATGAAGATATACTGGGGAAAGCGTTTGTGGAGGATGGGCGGATGGTACAACGGACCCTCCGACGTTACCCCTTCCGGGCAGTTACTCTTCCACCGGGCAACAGCTGGGATATTCGGTCGGTCTACCTTCGATATTCATTGAGTTCAGCGACGTTTGCCTGTGGTAGGTACCTAATGCCCTCGTTTTACGAAGCCAGACAATGGCCGGTCGAGCTCCGGTCGTTGCTGACGGGATCGAGCACAGCAGAGCGGAACGCGAAGTTGGGCGTTTGGGCTTGGTGCCGGGACAATTGCCGGCCCCGTGAGGCGACAATTTGTACAAGGGATTGCCCAGCATGCAGTAATGAAGTGCCCTTGGTGCTCGAAAAAAGCCCTGCGGTGAGCGATTTCGCTAGGCATGCGTTCGCAGACGTAGGACTTGAAAATCCTTGTGTCGGTGGTTCGATTCCGCGCCGGGGCCACCAAGAACGCTGAAGCAAAAACGCCAACCCATGCCGGTTGGCGTTTTGCTTTCCTGGGGCCTGCTCCCCCTCGTCATCGGTCACGTCGGAGCCTTAGTCCTTCTTTTCCCTGAATTCACCATCGATCACCCTGTCGTCGGCGCGCTGAGGACGGTTCCTGCCGGCCCCGAACTTGAACGCCGACGATGACATCCGAGCGAATATTGCTTTCCGCAACCAGGGGAAGGTAAGCACGAAAACCGCAGCGAAACCGGCAAACAACGCGGGCAGGTATTCGCCGTGCGACAGAAAGCGCACCAAGCAAAGTGCGAGCAAGCTCACGATCGCCGGTCGACGGACAGCTTTGGGCAGCAGGCCAACAGTGCGCAACTTTCCATTGCTCAGCGAAGGAATTCGTGCGAAGACAAGGCCAAGCAGCAGTCCGGCCACGACGCGCCCCGTGCCGAGAAGATCCGCCACCACGCCCACGACGAGGTAACCGGTGTAGCCCATCGCACTCGCTAGCGCTGCCAGGGCCAACAAGGCAACGGCGAGCGCTAACCTGGGCATACGCAGTGCTGCGCTCACAAGGAAACGTAAGATGGGTGGCTCCTGCAAAGAGTGGACGTAGTGGACGTGACGACGGTCGCCATCCTAACAGGACGCCTCATCCAGTGGAGCGGCTTACTCGCACAAATCCCAGTTCAGCGAGTTGTCCGACACCACCACCTGCGACTGCCACCTGCATTTTCCGCATGACCTTGCGCGTTTATATTCGTTCAACACGGCGCACGTGCGCTTTATATTTGGGTCGTGCCTGCCGAGCCGGGCCTGATCGACCAACCGCTGGAGAAGCCTCATGCCGACCGAACTGCTGGAACTCGTCCTGCCCCCTGCCCTGGAAGCCGCGCGTGAGGACGCCATCGCCCACGGCTTGCCCTTTGCCGGCGGCGTCACCCCGCCCGTGGCCTGGGCATTGGTGTCGAGCGGGCAGGCGGTGCTGGTGGATGTGCGCACGAACGAGGAGCGCGTGTTCGTCGGTTACGTTCCCGGCAGCGTGCACGTGCCCTGGGCGTCCGGTACCAGCCTGGTGCGTAACCCGCGCTTCGTGCGCGAACTGGAGGCCAAGCTGGGCGCCAAGGACAAGATCGCCCTGCTGCTCTGCCGCAGCGGCAACCGCTCGGCCCTGGCGGCGGAAGCGGCCACCAAGGCCGGCGCGCCTTTCATCTTCAACGTGCTGGAAGGCTTCGAAGGCGAACTGGACGACAACCACCAGCGCGGCCGGCTCAACGGCTGGCGCCAGCACGGCTTGCCCTGGGTCCAGGACTGATGCCTGACTTCGACATCGAAGCCATCGCGCGCGACCTGCGCCAGGCCCGCCATCACTGGCGGCGCACGCAGCGCCCTGCGGGCGACCTGCGCGGGATCGAATTTCCCTCGCGCGACGCGCTGGCCGCGATCGTCGACCAGCTCAAGGGCGTGCTGTTCCCGATGCGACTGGGCCCTGCGGACCTGCGCCAGGAAAGCGAAGACATCCACGTGGCCCATGCGCTCGACTCGGCCCTGCACGCCCTGCTGCGCCAGGTGCGGCTGGAACTGCGCTACAGCGCCGCGCTGCGCGGCCTGCCGGGGGACAACATCGATGCGAATGCGCTGCAAGCGACGCGCGCGTTCGGGGCGGCCCTGCCCGGCATCCGCGCCGTGCTCGACAGCGATGTGCTGGCCGCATTCCAGGGCGACCCGGCGGCGCGCAGCGTCGATGAAGTCCTGCTGTGCTACCCCGGCGTGCTGGCGGTGATCCACTACCGGCTGGCCCATTGCCTGTACCAGCTCGACCTGCCGCTGCTGGCGCGCATCGTCACCGAACTCGCGCACGCGGCCACCGGCATCGATATCCATCCGGGCGCGACCATCGGTTCCGGTTTTTTCATCGACCATGGCACCGGGGTGGTGATTGGCGAAACGGCCGTCATCGGGCGGCGCGTGCGCCTGTACCAGGCGGTGACGCTGGGCGCCAAGCGCTTCCCGTCGGACGCCGATGGGGCCCTGCTCAAGGGCTTGCCGCGCCACCCGGTGGTGGAAGACGACGTGGTGATCTACGCCGGCGCCACCGTGCTGGGCCGGATCACGATCGGCAAGGGCGCCGTCATCAGCGGCAACGTTTGGCTGACCCATGACGTGCCGCCCGGCGGACGGGTGGCCCAGGCCGCCGCGCGCGACGATGTGCCCGCGCCCCGGAGCCAGGTGGCATGAGTAGCGGCGCCGCCCTGGTCCGCAGTTTCGGCCTGGCCGTGCGCCAGTTGCGCGAAGCGCGCCAATGGTCGCAGGAAGAATTGGCCGAGCACTCCGACCTGAACCGCTCGTTCGTCGGCGAGATCGAGCGCGGGGCGGCCACCCCGTCGCTGATCACGGTGGCCAAGCTGGCGCGCGCCCTGGGCCTGCCCGCCTCGGCACTCATCCACCGGGGCGAACACCTGGGCGCCGGACGCCAGTTGCGGGTCAAGAACTGGATGGCGATAGACGGTTGACACGGCAATGGTGGCGATAGGCGGTTGAAGCACAGCACGCGATAGCCCACACTGCGCCCGTTCAAACAATCTGTAAGTACGGCCGGCCCGGTCGAACAGCAGCACTTCCAGCGTCGTCGTTCCTTCCCTTCCCTTTTCCGGAGTCCAGATGTCCGCAACAGTCGGCGGCACCACCGCCCTTGGCGATCATTCAGCACGGCAGTTAGCCAACGCCACCAAAACCGTTCCCCAACTTGAGACCATCAGCCCGCGCTGGCTGACCCACCTGCTGCAATGGGTGCCGGTGGAAGCCGGTATCTACCGTCTCAACAAGGTCAGGAATCCCGAAGCCATCCGCGTCACCTGCACCGCGCGCGAGCACGAGAACCAGTTGCCGCGCACCTATGTCGACTACGAGGACCAGCCGCGCGAGTATTTCCTGAATGCGGTGTCGACCATCCTGGACGTGCACACCCGCGTGTCCGACCTGTACAGCAGCCCGCACGACCAGATCAAGGAGCAATTGCGCCTGACGATCGAGACGATCAAGGAAAACCAGGAAAGCGAGCTGATCAACAATCCCGACTACGGCCTGCTGTCCCAGGTGGCCGAGTCCCAGCGCATCCTGCCGCTGACCGGCGCGCCGACGCCCGACGACCTGGACGAACTGCTGGCCAAGGTGTGGAAGGAGCCGGCGTTCTTCCTGACCCATCCGCTGGCGATTGCCGCGTTCGGCCGTGAAGCCACCCGGCGTGGCACGCCGCCGCCCACCGTCAGCCTGTTCGGTTCGCAGTTCATCACCTGGCGCGGCGTGCCGCTGATCCCCTCGGACAAGGTGCCGGTGGCCGATGGCAAGAGCAAGATCCTGCTGCTGCGCGTGGGCGAGAAGCGCCAGGGCGTGGTCGGGCTGTTCCAGCCGGGCGTGCCGGGCGAGCAAAGCCCCGGCCTGTCGGTGCGCTTCATG
>JBKHWY010000406.1:0-4574 GCA_046566285.1 Gammaproteobacteria bacterium
AGGCCCTAACAGTCGTGCAGTGGTACCAGCAGCGCTGGCAAATCGAACAGCTGTTTCGGACCCTAAAGCGGCAAGGATTGGCGTTGGAATCGAGTCAATTGGAACACGCCGACGAACTGCTGAAACTAGCCTGTATCGCCACGCTGGCAGCGGCCCGCACAATGCAGCTGGTGAATGCGCGGGATGGCCAAACTCAGCAAGCTGCCAGCGACGCCTTCGACCAGGACGAACTGACGGTCTTGGAGCACCTACAGGGCAAATTCGAAGGCAAGACCGTCAGGTTAAAGAATCCCTACCCCGTCCATAGCATGGCATGGGCCGCCTGGACCATTGCACGCGTCGGCGGGTGGAATGTCGGCGAGGGCAAGCCCGGACCCATCACCATGCTGCGCGGTCAACAGCGATTCGACAGTACGGTGGTGGGCTGGAGGCTTGCAAAAATGTGGGCATAGAATAGGGCCTCCGCCAGGACGACGGCGTTGGTGTGCTGCTGCGCGCAAGTCGAATCACCGTTTTAATTAGGCTGGTTAAACGTCAGCCGATTCCCAAACGGATCGCGAATCCCCATCTCGCGCGCGTCCCACGGCATGTCCTCCACGCTCGGCCGGCAGTGCTTGTACTGCTTCGCGCTGAGTTCCCGCTGCAGCGCGTCCACGTCCGTGACCTGGATGCGGATCGCCGCGCCCGGTGAACAATCCCCGAAGTGCCCGGAAAGGTGCAGCACGCAGCCATCGCGCGAGACCTGCATGTACAAGGGCAGGTCGGGCTCGAAGCGGTGCTCCCAGTCCACCTTGAAGCCCAGGAAGTCGATATAGAATTCGCGCGCCAGCGCTTCGTCGAAGATGCGCAGGATGGGCGTGACCGGTCCAGTGATCATGGTCGCGGTCCTCACATATTGAAGGGCAGGGGCAGGAACGCGTAGCTCTGGTCCAGCCCTTCGATGCTGTCCACCAGGCTTTGCAGGCCCGCGTTCAGGCGGGCCAGGCCTTCCGGGTCCAGCCGGGTGAGGGCTTCCTGCACCAGTCCACGCGCCGGCGTGGGCGCGCTGGCCAGCAGGGTCTTGCCGGCCTCGGTCAGCTTCAGGTTGACGACACGCTGGTCGTCGCGGTCGCGATGCTTGCTGGCGTAGCCGCACTTCACCAGGTCTTCGATCAGGTTGCTCGCCGTGCTTTGCTGGACGGCCAGCCGGACGGCCAGTTCGCCCACCCGCATGACGCCGGCATCGGCCAGCTCATGCATCATCCACAGCTGCGTCCCGCTGACGCCGCATTGCTTCTCGATCCAGTTCGAGTGCTGCTGCGCGGCGCGCATGACCACCCGCAGCTTCTGCAGCACCGCCATCCGGGCGTCCGCCTCGATGCCGCCCATGTCGTCCTTCATGTTGCCCATTTCTAGCTTCCCGAGTTGTCAGTGAGGATCAAATTATATTCCCCCAAATGTATTTTTGCCGAACCCGCCGGCCCGCCGCAGGTCTCAATGGGGTGGAGCAGTAAAGGAACCGATGGCCGAGCCCTGATTTGACACCGTTGAAACCGCTGAAACCCATCCCGAACTGGGAAGAACACGAAAAGCCTACCCTGCCCGGATCGGCGTCGATGCCATGGCATCCGCCCCACGTGCGGGTGGCGTACGGCTGCGTGGCGCTGCTGGTCGGGATCACGGGCGGGCTGGGCAACGCGCTGGTGTCGGCCAACCTGCCGGCCATCCAGGGCTCGCTGGGCTTGACGCCGGCGCAGGGCGCCTGGCTGCCGGCCGCCTTCATCATGGTCAACGTCACCTCCAACCTGCTGGTGTTCAAGTTCCGCCAGCAGTACGGCTTGCGCGTGTTCGCCGAGATCGGCCTGACCCTGTACGCCCTGGTCACCCTGCTGCACCTGATGGTGGGCGGCTTCGGCATGGCGATTGCGGTGCGCGCGGCCAGCGGACTGGCCGGCGCCACCACGTCCACGCTGGCCATGCTGTACATGCTGCAGGCGGCGCCGCGCAAGTACACGGGCAAGATGCTGGTGCTGGGCGTGGGCGTGGCCCAACTGGCCGTGCCGCTGGCCTGGGTGCTGTCGCCAAGCCTTCTGAACGTCGGCCAGTGGCACAACCTGTACCTGTTCGAGGCCGGGCTGGCCCTGTGTTCGCTGGCCGCCGTGGTGATGTTGAAGCTCCCGCCGGGCATCCACATCCAGGCCTTCGAGCCGCTCGACTTCCTCACCTTCGCGCTGATGGCGCCGGGCGCCGCCATGCTGGTGGCGGTGCTGGCGCAAGGCTATGTGCGCTGGTGGTTCGATACGCCCTGGCTGGCCTGGCTCCTGATCGGCGCGTTCCTGCTGATCGGCGCGGCGCTGTTCGTCGAGCACCACCGCACCAATCCCCTGCTGCAGACGCGCTGGCTGATGCAGGGGCCGATGATCCGCCTGATGATCGGCGCCTTCCTGCTGCGTTTTCTCACCTCCGAACAGTCGTATGGCGCGGTCGGGCTGCTGCGCACCCTCGGCATGGGGCCGGACCAGATGCAGCCGCTGTTCGCCGTGGTGCTGGCCGGGACGGTGTGCGGCATCGTGGCCAGCGCGCTGACCTTCAGCCCGCGCACGATGCTGTGGCAGATCGTGCTGGCCATCGTGTTCTTCAGCGTGGCGGCCTGGGTCGATTACGGCCGCACCAGCCTGGATCGTCCCCAGGACTTCTACTTCAGCCAGTTCGTGCTGGCGCTGGGGGCCGGCATGTTCATGGGGCCCTTGATCATGGTCGGCTTCACGCAGGCGCTCAAGCATGGACCCACCCACATCGTCACCTTCTCCGTGATGCTGTCGATGGCGCAAAGCCTGGGCGGCTTTTCCGCCTCGGCCGTGCTGAGCACCTACCAGCTGCACCGCGAGCAGGTGTATTCCAGCGACATCGTCGCCGCCATCAATCCCGGCGACCCGGTGGTGGCGCAGCGCCTGCGCCTGCAGCAGCAGGTCTACCAGGGCGCCATCGCCGATCCGGTCCAGCGCAGCGCGCAGGGCATGGCGCTGCTGGCGCAGACGGCGCGGCGCGAAGCGAATGTGCGCGCATTCAACGACGTGTTCGCACTCAGCGGCGTGATGGCCATCCTGTTCCTGCTCTGGTCATTGCTGGTCACCACCCGTGCGCGCATGCGCGCCGCCGGAGCTGCCGCATGAAGCAGCCGGAACCCGCCCCCGTCACCCCGGCCGCGCCGACCGATGGCGCCGACAGCCCGGCCGCCGGCGCGCCGCCGAAGTACCTCAGGCCGAGCCGCACCAGCGTGGCGGTGATGCTGCTGGTCGCGCTGGCCGGCATCCTGCTGATCCTCTCGGCCTGGCACCTGGGTCCGTTCAACAGCGCCGTCGTGCAGACCGATAACGCCTATGTGCGCGGCCAGGTGACGGTGCTGGCGCCCCAGGTGAGCGGCTACGTGGCCGAGGTGCTGGTGAAGGATTTCCAGTACGTGAAGGCGGGCCAGCCGCTGGTGCGGATCGACGACCGCATCTACCGCGAGCGCGTGGCGCAAGCCGAAGCGCAGGTCGATGCGGCCAACGCGGCGCTCAAGAATGCCGAGCAGACCCAGGCCCAGAACCGCGCCCGCGCCGGCGCCGCGCGCGCCAGCCTGGGCGCGGTGGAAGCGGAGCGCCAGCGCGCCAGCACCGAGCTCGCGCGCATGGAAGCGCTGGCGGCGCGCGGCTCGGTGTCGCTCAGCGACCGGGATCGCGTGCGCGCCAGCGCGCGCAGCGCACAGGCCAACGTCGAGAAGGCGCGCGCGGACATCGAGATCGCGCGGGAGGCCATCACCTCCACCACGGTCGGACGCGCCGGGCTGGAGGCGCAGGTGAAGAACGCCCAGGCGCAGCTGGAACTGGCCCGCATCGACCTGGCCAACACGGTGGTGAAAGCCCCGCGCGACGGCCAGGTGGGAGAGGCCACCGTGCGGCTGGGCCAGTTCGTCAGCGCCGGCACCCAGCTGCTGTTCCTGGTGCCGGACGCCTTGTGGGTGGTGGCCAACTTCAAGGAAAACCAGACCTCGCATATGCAGGTGGGCCAGCGTGCGCGCTTCAATGTCGATGCCCTCGACGGCCAGGCGCTAACCGGGCGGGTGGAGCAGCTGGCGCCCGCCACCGGGTCGGAGTTCTCGGTGCTGCGCCCGGATAACGCCAGCGGCAACTTCACGAAGGTGGTGCAGCGCCTGCCGGTGCGCATCGCCATCGACCCCAACCAGCCGCTGGCCCGGCGCCTGCGCCCCGGCATGTCGGTGCTGGCGCAGGTCGATACCGCCAGCCCGCCCGCGCCCTGAATGGGCTACCATTCGCTCTTTCGTAGACATCCTGGGAACAGCATTGAAGGTCACCATCGAGCCCGTCACCATCGATAACTTCGAAGCGCTGATGGACATGGAACTGCCGCCCGAGCAGGCGCGCTTCCTGGACAGTAACGCGTATTCGATCGCCCAGGCCAGCTACTATCCGGACTGGCAGCCCAGGGGCATCTACTGCGACGGGGTGGCGGCCGGCTTCGCCCTGTACGACACCAGCGGCGATGGGGAAGAAGGGCACTACGCCATCTACCGCCTGATGGTCGATCACAAGCGC
>JBKHWY010000407.1:0-4570 GCA_046566285.1 Gammaproteobacteria bacterium
ATGACCGCAATGGACAGGCCGGCCGGCCTGACGGTACCCGCGTGATCACCGCGCCGCCGGCGCCCACGCTCGCGCCGGGATCCGCCGCGCCCGTGCCGCCGATGGTGCGCCAGGGCGTGGTGCAGGTGTCCCCGCCGCAGCCGCAACCACAGGCGCAACCACAGCCGCTGGCGCCCGCGCCGCAGCCGCAGGCGACGCAGCCGGTCCAGCCGCAGCCGCAGCCGCAGCCGCAACCGCAGCCGCAGCCGCAGCCGCAGCGCAGCCCGTTTGCCGAGCGCGCGCGCGCCATCGCGGCCGAGCGCGACGAGCGTGGCGTGCGCTTCCTGCGCGCCGAGCAGGAACGCCGCCAGCCGGAGTTCGCCGCGCCGCGTCCCAGCCCGGTGCAGCAGATCGCGCCGCCGCCCCAGCCGGCGCCACAGCCGGCTGCGCGCTCGTTCGCGCCGCCGCCGATGCAAGCGCAGCCGCAGCCCATGCAGGCGCCCGCGCCACGGCCGATGCCGGCCTTCGTGCCCCCTCCGGCGCCCGCCCCGGCACCGGCGCCGGCGCCCGCCGCCGCGCCGGCCCCGGCCGCGCAGCCCGCCCAGGGCCAGCATCCGCAGCACCGCGACGAGCGCGAACGTTCCGAGCGCGGCCGCATGATGCGCTGACCACGCCTGGCCACGGCTACATTTTTGGCTACAATGGAAGGCGCGGCCCTGGCAGCCGCGCCTTTTGTTTTGCAGCCTGTACTGTAGCGCTTGCAAAAGCGCTCTCTAAGATTGGACCGTTATGCACCCGAACGCCGACTCCCTGATCGAATACCCGAGCGACTTCCCGATCAAGGTCATGGGAGCCACGCATCCCGACTTTGAAGCCACCATCGTCGACGTGGTCCTCGAACACGACCCCACCTTCCACATCGGCCGCATGGAAGTGCGCCCGTCCGGCAAGGGCAACTACACCGGCCTGACGGTGACGGTGCGGGCGATTTCGCGCGCCCAGCTCGACGACCTGTACCGGGCCCTGTCCTCGCACCCGATGGTCAAGATCGTCCTGTAAGCCCTGCTGGCCGAAGGGATAAGCGGCGGCGATGAGCGCCGGCCCTGTTGCTGGCTTATAATGACGGCTGCACCTTCTCCACGCCGCCATTCATGTCCCTGATCGACCCGGCGCCGGTGATCATCCGCGATCTCGGCCGCGCCGACTACGAAGCCACCTTCGCCGCCATGCGCGCGTTCACGGACGCGCGCACGCCGGCTACGGCCGACGAAATGTGGATCGTCGAGCACCCGCCCGTGTTCACGCTGGGCCTGGGCGCCGATCGCGGCCATGTGCTGGCGCCCCACGGCGTCCCCGTGGTGCAGACCGACCGGGGTGGCGAGGTGACCTATCATGGCCCCGGCCAGGTAGTGATCTACCTGCTGATGGACCTGCGCCGCAATAAACCGGGCGGCAAGCTGTATGCACGCCAGTTCGTCCACAGGATCGAGCAGGCCATCATCGACGTGCTGGCGGCGTATAATCTCGAGGGCGAACGGATCGCCGGCGCGCCCGGCATCTACATCGCCGGCGGCCCGAAACAGGGCGCCAAGATCGCTGCGCTCGGCCTGAAAGTGCGCGGCAATGGCTGCACCTACCATGGGGTGTCGCTGAACGTGGCGATGGACCTGGCCCCTTTTTCCTGGATCAACCCGTGCGGCTACGCCGGGCTGGAAACGGTCGACATGCGCACCATGGGCATCGACGCGCAGCTCGGCCAGGTCCAGCGCGCGCTGGCCGATGCGCTGGTGCGCGGGCTGGCCAGCGGGCCCCAACCGACTCCTACAACCCAAGCAACCGACGCCCTGACGGGCCAGCCAACATGACTTCCGACACCGATACCGGCCTCGCCTCCGCCCCCGCGTACAACGCCAGCGAAAAGCAGAAAGGCGCCAGCAAGACTTCGCGCATTCCCATCAAGATCGTGCCGCTGGAGCAGGTCGAGCGCCTGAAGAAGCCGGACTGGATCCGTGTGAAAGCCGCCTCGGCCTCGTCGCGCTTCTACGAGATCAAGGACATCCTGCGCGCCAACAACCTGGTGACGGTGTGCGAGGAAGCCTCCTGCCCGAACATCGGCGAATGCTTCGGCAAGGGCACCGCGACCTTCATGATCATGGGCGACAAGTGCACGCGCCGCTGCCCGTTCTGCGACGTCGGCCACGGCCGTCCGGACCCGCTCGACGCCAACGAGCCGATCAACCTGTCCAAGACGATTGCCGACCTGCGCCTGTCCTACGTCGTGATCACCTCGGTGGACCGCGACGACCTGCGCGACGGCGGCGCCGGCCACTTCGTCCAGTGCATCCTTGAAACCCGCAAGCTGTCGCCCATGACCCGCATCGAAGTGCTGGTGCCGGACTTCCGCGGCCGCCTGGCCAAGGCGCTGGCGATCTTCCACGACGGCCTGCCGGACGTCATGAACCACAACCTGGAAACCGTGCCGCGCCTGTACAAGGAAGCCCGTCCGGGCGCCGACTACAAGCACTCGCTCGAGCTGCTGCGCGACTTCAAGGCCCTGTACCCGAACGTGGTGACCAAGTCCGGCATCATGGTGGGCCTGGGTGAAACCGACGAGGAAGTGCTGCAGGTGATGCGCGACATGCGCGAGCATGACGTCGACATGCTGACCATCGGCCAATACCTGGCGCCGTCGGGCGACCACCTGCCGGTGCGCCGCTATGTGCACCCGGACCAGTTCAAGAAGTTCGAGGAAGCCGCCTACGAGATGGGCTTCGTGCACGCCGCCGTGGGCGCGATGGTGCGCAGCTCCTACCACGCGGACCAGCAGGCGCACGGCGCCGGCGTGGCCACCGAAGCGCAGGCGTGATGGACCAGGCGCCGGCCTCCCGTATCATCCGCGCGCGCGAATTCACCGCCGAGCGCGCGTGGGGCGCGGCTTCCATCGCCAACATGGATGGCACCACCGTGCGCCTGCACTGGACCGACCAGCCCTACAAATGGCACGTCAACGACGGCGAGGAAGTGTTCGCGGTGCTGGACGGCGTGGTGGACATGCATGTGCGCGAAGGCGGCGTCGAGCAGGTCCACACCCTGGAAGTTGGCGACGTGTTCTACGCCGGCCTGGGCTGCGAGCACGTGGCCCATCCGCGCGGCGCGGCCCGCATCCTGGTCATCGAGCGCGAAGGCAGTGTTTAGGATAGGGGCGGTGGTTCCCGCTTAAAAAAGCGCGTTCAGATGTGGAGTTTTCTACTTAACAGGAAGCTCTACATGAAAGCGTCCCGCTTTACCGACAGCCAAATCATCGCCTGAAGCAAGCCGAAGCCGGCAGCCCTGTACCGGAGCTGTGCCGTGAGCACGGCATCATTCAGCAGCCAATTCCACCCCCAGAGTTAACAAGTGCTTCCCCAGGGAACCTCGCGAAAAATCGGTGGATCATCCGCGAGGTGGCATTCATCTACAAATCAATTTGGAAGCAATTTACGCCTGAAGATCGACCGATTGTTCCTGTTATCCGGCAGATAGTTTGTATAACCGTCGTAATAATACAGGTATAGACCGGAGGGTAACATGACGATACTCGGATATTCCATCCAGCAGGTTCCGACATCACCGGCTAGTAGCAGAGGATTTTTGAGTGATTTCTTCCATGATGAGACCGTCCCGGGAGTCGCAGTGCGGGCGACTCCGATTGCCCATCGCCCATCACAGTTATATCGGTTTGCAAGGTTATGGGAAGCGTAATAGTACCCATCCTCATAATACACGCCAGTGGTGCCGAACAGCGGGGCATCCCAGCTGCCAGGCGGCGACTGTGGAAGTGCATAAGGTGCCATTTGCGCGTCCGCCGTAAAAGTCAACTGCCCCTTAAACAGACCAGTGGGCAATGAGGTCTGATACGACCGTGTAATTTGCTGAATATAATTTGGCGAAACCCACTGTAGGTACTCGGTGCCTGTTTCGACGTCAACATAATAGGTTGGCACGCTCGCACTACCCTCTTGCCCCATCTTGTCGCAAACCGAGACGTTACGGACCTGCCAATTATTAATGCCATCCGGAGAGAAGGCGGACATTGCCGAAAACTCGCATCCCAGTCCAGCACCCTCAAACACCATGTAGTACCCGTCGGGTCGCTTGGTCACCTGCTGGTCATATGCAGTTTGCAAGGGTTCCGTAAAACCCGCTACGCTTTGCAGGCGTATGACTGGATCGGGACGTACGGTAAATGTCTTGCCGCCGTCTGTCGACGTTGCCATATAAATTTGGAATTTTTCCGACGCTATCTCTTGACGGTAGTAAGCGTAAACTGTCGTCGCGTTGACTTGGACGATCGAGACACGACCAGGGTTTTGCAGGCGAGGCAAGCCGGTATTAACGCCGTTGAACACGACCTCTTCTGCTGGGCCCAGCGCAACAGATCCGGCTGCAAATAGAGCCTGCGCTGCGGACTGGCGATCGTATGGAGTGCGGCGCACCAGACGCACCGCGTCAACAATTAAGCCGGGGTCGGAATGATCCGCGATCGTGACCTTTTGCTGCCCGCCGGCGTTCGTGAACGAATTAGCTTTGATCCACTGATACGACGTGGAAC
>JBKHWY010000408.1:0-4567 GCA_046566285.1 Gammaproteobacteria bacterium
ATCGGCCGCAAGTCGTTCGCCGATGCCGACCTGAAGGCCAACCTGCTGGCGCTGATCGATGCGCTCAACAAGGCCAAGCCAGCGTCGTCGAAGGGCGTGTACCTGCGCCGCGTCGCGATCTCGTCGACCATGGGCGCGGGCGTCCGTGTTGACCAGCAATCGCTGATCGCTCAGTAAGCTTTTGAATTAAGTCCACGGCCTATGCCGTGGCGCATCTTTGGGCTGGACGTCTCAAGTCGCCGGGGCGGCCAGACAATCAAAGACCGTTGGGCCGAAGGCAGCAGGCAGGCTGGAGGTTAATAAACCACCCAACGCAGATGGTGTACCCGAACAAGTTTTTGTAGTCCATGCTGCGTGAATTCATCCGCTCAGTTCTGTACTTCTAAAACGTCGGACGCCGTTGTTCGAACCGATGGCTGGCATTTGCCAATCATCATTTTAGGAGGTTGACCGTGGGTCTCAATCTGAATGACAAAAAGGCCGTTGTCGAGGAAGTTTCCGCAAAAGTAGCAACTGCGCAGACTATCGTCGTGGCCGAGTATCGTGGCATCCAGGTTGGTCACTTGACGCAACTTCGTGCCAAAGCGCGTGCCCAGGGCGTGTACCTGCGTGTTCTGAAGAACACGCTGGCACGCCGCTCGGTGGAAGGTACGCAGTTTGCCCCTCTGGCCGATGAAATGACCGGTCCGCTGATCTATTCGATCTCGGACGATGCCGTTGCAGCAGCGAAAGTCATCAACGACTTCGCCAAAACCAACGACAAGCTGGTCATCAAGGCTGGTAACTACGCAGGCAAGCAGCTGGATAAAGCCGCTGTTGCTGCGTTGGCAAGCATTCCTTCCCGTGAAGTCCTCATTTCGCAGCTGTTGGGCGTCATGCTGGCTCCGGTGTCGGGCTTTGCACGTGGTCTGGCTGCACTGGCAGCCAAAAAAGGCGAAGGTTCGGAGGCTCCCGCAGCTGCCGAAGCCCCTGCCGCTTGATTCAAGCGCAGCCGCTTTTTAGTCAATACCAATCTATTCAAAAAATTTAGGAGTTTCAAATGGCAATTAGCAAAGACGACATCCTGCAAGCAGTGAGCGAAATGTCCGTGATGGACCTGAACGAACTGGTGAAGGCATTCGAAGAGAAGTTCGGCGTGTCCGCTGCAGCAATGGCCGCTCCGGCAGCCGGCGGCGCAGCTGGCGGCGGCGCAGCTGCTGCTGAAGAGCAGACCGAATTCAACCTGATCCTGGCTGACTTCGGCGCCAACAAAGTGGGCGTCATCAAGGCCGTTCGCGAAATCACCGGTCTGGGCCTGAAAGAAGCCAAGGACCTGGTCGACGGCGCACCGAAGACTGTCAAGGAAGCCCTGTCGAAAGCAGACGCTGAAGCCGGCAAGAAGAAGCTGGAAGAAGCTGGCGCGAAAGCCGAAATCAAGTAATTCGGTTTTCCAGAGCAGGTGCAGTAACAAAGGGGGCGGAAACTTCGCCCCGGAGTCAAAGCTTGCGGTTCCCTCTTTTTGGAAGAGGGGATGCGGCTTTGGCTCTTTTGTCGTCCCTGTTGCAAATGTAATACTCAGCAGCAGAGGGAACGTAACAGGGATGCGACACGCGCGCCGCGACGGGCGCATTATAAGCAGTTCTTAAGTCTGTCAGCGTAAGTTGGCCGGTTCACGTCGAAAAGCAGGCTGCATAGGCGGCTTTGAGAGCAAAAAAGCAACAGAGCACGGTACAGATCTTAGCAGCAACGCGAAGCAAAGGCAGCACAGCAGTACACAGTATCACCTTCTTTTCATCTGGCTGGAAGCGAGAGACTTGAGGGCTTGCGTGTGATCAAAGCACTGGCAATCCCTGAATTCTCATCCTTTCTGTCACTCACGGAGTGTCCATGCACTACTCATTTACTGAGAAGAAACGCATTCGCAAATCATTCGCGAAGCGCGCCAACGTTCACAACGTTCCCTTCCTTCTTGCTACCCAGCTCGAATCCTACGAGAACTTCCTGCAAGCGGACACCGCACCGTCCACACGCAAGAACGACGGCCTGCAATCGGCGTTTACCTCGATTTTCCCCATCGTCTCGCACAACGGCTTTGCGCGTCTCGAGTTCCTGTCGTATGTCCTGGGCGACCCGGCGTTTGACGTAAAGGAATGCCAACAGCGTGGCCTGACCTTCGCCTCGCCCCTGCGCGCGAAGGTGCGTCTGGTGATCCTGGACAAGGAATCGCCGACCAAGCCAGTCGTCAAGGAAATGAAGGAGCAGGAAGTCTACATGGGCGAACTGCCGCTCATGACCACCACCGGTTCTTTTGTGATCAACGGCACCGAGCGCGTCATCGTTTCTCAGCTGCACCGTTCGCCGGGCGTGTTCTTCGAGCACGACCGCGGCAAGACGCACTCCTCGGGCAAACTGCTGTTCTCGGCACGCATCATTCCGTACCGCGGCTCGTGGCTGGACTTCGAGTTCGACCCGAAGGACATCCTGTTCTTCCGCGTCGACCGCCGCCGCAAGATGCCGGTGACGATCCTGCTGAAAGCCATCGGCATGACGCACGAGCAGATCCTGGCGAACTTCTTCGTGTTTGACAACTTCAAGCTGTGCTCGGAAGGCGCGGAAATGGAATTCGTGGCCGAGCGCCTGCGCGGTGAAGTCGCGCGCTTCGACATCGTCAACAAGGAAGGCAAGACCATTGTCCTGAAGGACAAGCGCATCAATGCGCGCCACGTGCGCGACATCGAAGCCTCGGGCATCCAGCACATTTCCGTGCCGGAAGACTACCTGCTGGGCCGCGTGCTGGCCAAGAACATCGTCGATCCGGAAACCGGCGAAATCATCGCCTCGGCCAATGATGAACTGACCGATGAAGTCTTGAACCGCCTGCGCGATTCGAACATCACCGACATCCAGACCCTGTACACCAACGACCTGGACCAGGGCGCCTACATCTCGCAGACCCTGCGCATCGACGACACCGCCGACCAGATGGCCGCGCGCGTGGCGATCTACCGCATGATGCGTCCGGGCGAACCGCCAACGGAAGACTCGGTCGAAGCCCTGTTCAACGGCCTGTTCTACAGCCCCGAGCGCTACGACCTGTCGGCCGTGGGCCGCATGAAGTTCAACCGCCGCATCGGCCGCGATGAACTGACCGGCGCCATGACCCTGTCGAACGAAGACGTGCTGGCAGTGATCAAGATCCTGGTGGAACTGCGCAATGGCCGCGGCGAAGTCGACGACATCGACCACCTGGGTAACCGCCGCGTGCGCTGCGTGGGCGAACTGGCCGAAAACCAGTTCCGCGCGGGCCTGGTGCGCGTCGAGCGCGCCGTCAAGGAACGCCTGGGCCAGGCCGAAGCGGACAACCTGATGCCGCACGATCTGATCAACTCCAAGCCGATCTCGGCCGCGATCCGCGAATTCTTCGGCTCGTCCCAGCTGTCGCAGTTCATGGACCAGACCAACCCGCTGTCGGAAATCACCCACAAGCGCCGCGTCTCGGCCCTGGGCCCGGGCGGTCTGACCCGCGAACGCGCCGGCTTCGAGGTGCGCGACGTGCACCCGACCCACTACGGCCGCGTGTGCCCGATCGAAACGCCTGAAGGTCCGAACATCGGTCTGATCAACTCGCTGGCACTGTTTGCCCGCCTGAACGAGTACGGCTTCCTCGAGACCCCGTACCGCAAGGTGGAAAACAGCATCGTCACCGACAAGATCGACTACCTGTCGGCGATCGAAGAAGGCCGCTACATCATCGCCCAGGCGAATGCGACCATCAACGACAACAACCAGTTGGTGGACGAACTGGTGTCGGCCCGTGAAGCCGGCGAAACCATCCTGGTCTCGCCAGAGCGCATCCAGTACATGGACGTGGCTCCGGGCCAGATCGTCTCGGTGGCGGCATCGCTGATTCCGTTCCTCGAGCACGACGATGCGAACCGTGCACTGATGGGCGCCAACATGCAGCGCCAGGCCGTGCCTTGCCTGCGTCCTGAAAAGGCCTTCGTCGGCACCGGCATCGAGCGCACCGTGGCGGTCGACTCGGGCACCACCGTGCAAGCCCTGCGCGGCGGCGTGGTGGACTACATCGATGCGGGCCGCGTGGTGATCCGCGTGAACGACGACGAAGCGCAAGCAGGCGAAGTCGGCGTGGACATCTACAACCTGATCAAGTACACCCGTTCGAACCAGAACACCAACCTCAACCAGCGTCCGATCGTGCAGGTGGGCGAGCAGGTGCGCAAGGGCGACATCATCGCCGACGGTCCCTCGACCGAGTTCGGCGAGCTGGCGCTCGGCCGCAACGTGCTCGTCGCGTTCATGCCGTGGAACGGCTACAACTACGAGGACTCGATCCTGATCTCCGAGCGGATCGTGAAGGACGACGTCTTCACCTCGATCCACATCGAAGAGTTCGAGGTCATGGCCCGCGACACCAAGCTCGGGCCGGAGGACATCACCCGCGACATCCCGAACGTCGGCGAGGAAGCGCTGCGCAACCTCGACGAGGCGGGCATCGTTTACACCGGCGCCGAGGTCGAGCCGGGCGACATCCTGTGCGGTAAGATCACGCCGAAGGGCGAGAGCCCGA
>JBKHWY010000409.1:0-4558 GCA_046566285.1 Gammaproteobacteria bacterium
GATTCGCCCTTGTTCAGCACGAAGTTGTGGTCGTAACCGAGGCCGTTCTTCAGCTGCGCGGCGTCGGCGTCGATGGCCTGGCCGCGGCGCTCGAAGAACGCCAGCCAGGATTTCGTATGGAAGGCCATGTTGTCGACGATGGTGCCGTCCATGTCGAAGGCGAATGCGCGCGCTGGCGTGCCTGGGTTCGTCATCGATCAGACCCCTTGTTTCAGGGACGCGGAGATGAAGTCGTCCAGGTCGCCGTCCAGCACGCCCTTGGTGTTCCCGGTCTCGAAGTTGGTGCGCAAGTCCTTGATGCGCGACTGGTCCAGCACGTACGAGCGGATCTGGTGGCCCCAGCCCACATCGGTCTTGGAGTCTTCCAGCTTCTGCTGCTCGCTCATGCGCTTCCTCAGTTCGTGCTCGTACAGCTTCGCCTTCAGCATCTCCATCGCCTCGGCGCGGTTGCGGTGCTGCGAGCGGTCGTTCTGGCACTGCACCACGATGCCGGTGGGGGCGTGCGTCATGCGCACCGCGGAATCGGTCTTGTTGATGTGTTGTCCGCCGGCGCCGGATGCGCGGTAGGTATCGACGCGGATATCGGCCGGGTTGACTTCGATCTCGATCGAATCGTCGACTTCCGGATACACGAACAGGCTGGTGAACGAGGTGTGGCGGCCGTTGGCCGAGTCGAACGGCGACTTGCGCACCAGGCGGTGCACGCCGGTTTCGGTGCGCAGGTGGCCGTAGGCGTATTCGCCTTCGACCTTCAGGGTGGCGGTCTTGATGCCCGCGACCTCACCCTCGGACTGTTCCAGGATCTCCACCTTGAAGCCCTTGCGCTCGCAATAGCGCAGGTACTGGCGCAGCAGCATCGAGGCCCAGTCCTGCGCTTCGGTGCCGCCGGCGCCGGCCTGGATGTCGATGAAGCAGTTATTCGCGTCGAGCTGGCCGCTGAACATGCGGCGGAATTCCATGCCTTCGATGACCTTCTTGAAGTCCTCGACGTCGTGCTCGATCGAGGCGAGCGTGTCGTGGTCGCCTTCATCCTTGGCCATCTCGAACAGGTCGGTGGCGTCGCGCAGGTCGGCCTGCGCTTTTTGCAGCGTCAGCACGACCGCTTCCAGGGCTTTCTTTTCCTTGCCCAGGTCTTGCGCGCGCTTGGGATCGTTCCAGACGGTCGGGTCTTCGAGTTCTTCGTTTACCTGTTCGAGTTTCTCTGACTTTTTATCGAAGTCAAAGATACCTCCGAAGTTCGGCTTCACGACCGGTCAGGTCGTTCAGCAGGGCGGAGAGGGCGTTGATGCGTTCGGCTTCCATGGCGTTCCGGTAGTGATTGGTTGAGTCGGAGGGTTCAACTGCTTGTTCAACTGACAGCGCTGAACCGAACCTTAGATTATACCCCAGCGCGAGCTCGTCCGAGTGAGGCGCCCACGTCCGCCTTGCTGGGGACAAGCGCGCTACCGTATCATGGGGCGAATCGTGTCCAACCTGGCAGGTCCCCTCCAATGCGTTATCATTTTTTCATCGCCGCGCTGATGCTGGCGGCCGCCGCCGGTGCCCAAACTCCGGCGGGCACCACCACCCAACTGGCGCTGCTGGAAACCACCGACCTGCACGCCAATGCGCTGGGCTACGACTATTACAAGCTCGCGCCCGAACCTTCGCATGGCCTGGACCGGTTGGCCACGGTGATCGCCCAGGCGCGCGCCGACTACCCCAACAACCTGCTGCTCGACAGCGGCGACACCATCCAGGGCACCGCGCTGGCGGACTACCAGGCGCTGGCCAACCCGGTGCCGTGCAGCCAGGCCCTGGCCATCTACAAGGTCATGAATTACCTGGGCTACGATGGCGGCGGAATCGGCAACCATGAATTCAACTATGGCCTGGGGTTCCTCAACCAGGTCACGGGCAGCCGCTTCGACGTGGCCGGGGTGGCGCCTCAGGCGCAGGGCTGCAGCGGCCCGGCTTTCCCCCTGGTGCTGGCCAACGTCTACAGCCTGAAAACCCACCAGCCCCTGTTCAAGCCCTGGACCATCATTGAAAAGCAGGTGGCCGCCAGGGACGCCGACGGCCAACCCGTCACGGCCACGCTCAAGGTCGGCATCATCGGTTTTGCTCCGCCGACCATCCTGTCGTGGGACCAGCGCTATCTGGAAGGGAAGGTGTATGTGGTCGGGGTGCGCGAAGCGGCCCTGCGCTTCATTCCGGAACTGCGGGCGGCCGGCGCCGACCTGATCGTGGCGCTGTCGCACGGCGGCATCGATGGCGCCGGCTACACGCCGACCATGGAGAACGCCAGCTACCACCTGGCCAGCGTGCCGGGCGTGGACGCCATGCTGATCGGGCATTCGCACCAGGTATTCCCGAACGCGGCCAGCACCCTCCCGCAGTTCAACCTGCCGGGCGTGGACAAGGCGCGCGGCCTGGTCAATGGGATTCCCACCGTGATGGCCAATATGTGGGGCAAGCATCTGGGCGTGATCGCCCTGAACCTGCGCCACGACGGCAAGCGCTGGACGGTGGACAAGGAACAGACGCGCGTGGAAGTGCGCGCCACCCAGCTGCCCGACCGCTCGTTCGTCGCCCCCGACCCGGTCGTGGCCGGCCTGATCGCCGCCGAACACGCGGCCACCATCGACTACGTGAAGACCCCGATCGGCGCCACCCGCTTTCGCATGTCGACCTACTTCGCCGACGCCGGCGACGCTTCCGCGATCGCCATCGTCAACCAGGCCCAGACCGAGTACGTCAAGCGCGCCTTGAAGACCGACCTGCCGGTGCTGTCGATGGCCGCGCCCTTCAAGGGCGGCGCCGCCGGTCCCAAGGACTACACGGACGTGGCCCCCGGCCCGCTGGCGCTGAACCATGCGGCCGACCTGTATTTGTATCCGAATGCGCTGGCGGCTGTGAAGATCGATGGCGCCCAGCTCAAGGCGTGGCTGGAGCATGCGGCCGAACGCTTCAACCGGATCGACCCGGCCAGGCAGGAGCCGCAGGAGCTGGTCAACCCCGCCTTCGCGCAATATAACTTCGATGCCTTGACGAGCCCCGATGTGCGCTACGAGATCGATGTGAGCCAACCGGTCGGCCAGCGCATCGTCAAGCTCAGTTACCGGGGCACGCCCATTACCGCCGCCCAGCAGTTCGTGATAGCCACCAACAGCTACCGCGCCGGCGGGGGCGGGCATTTCCCCGGCATCGACGGCAGCAAGACGATCCTGTCGGCGTCGGACCAGACCCGCAACGTGCTGGCGGCCTACATCAAGGCCACCGGGACCCTGGTGCGCGAGGCCCATGGCGGGCCCCCCAGCTGGCGCTTTGCGCGTCTTGCGACCCGCGGCCCGGTGCTGCTGCATGCGCCGCCCGGCCTGATCGAACTGGCCCGCCAGGCGAACCTGCCCATCACCCAGCTGAGCGCGGACGACGGGCGCGGCAAGGGCACGGCCGCCTACGCCGTCGACCTGGCGAAATAGGCGGCGGGACCGCCATCAAGCCGCCAGCTTCACATCCACAGTGGGGAAATCGATCTCCACGTGGCTGGCGTTGTTGAGGATATTGGTCAGGAAGTTCAGCCCCACGTGGGTGATGATCTCGACGATCTCGGCGTCCGAATAGCCGGCATTGCGCACTTCCAGCAGGTCGGCCGTGCTGACTTCGCCGTTGTGCAGCAGGATCGCGCGGGCGAACTTCACGGCCTGGGCGGCGCGCGCATCGGCGCTGGTGCCGGCGCGGCTGGCATGGATCTCTTCATTCGACAGCCCCGCCTTGGCGCCCAGCAGCGTGTGCGCCGACAGGCAGTAGGCGCACTCGTTCTGCTGCGCCACGGCCAGCGCAATCCGCTCGCGGGTGGTGCGCTCCAGGCTGCCGCTGCCGGCGATGCCGAACAGGCCCAGGAAGGCTTTCAGCGCGGCCGGCGAGTTGGCGAACACGCGCAGGAAGTTCGGCACGAAGCCCAGCTGGGCATGGATGGCGTCGAACAGGGCTTGCTGTTCAGCGGTGGCGCGATCGGCGGTGATGGTGGTGATACGGCTCATGGTGGTGCTCCTTCAGGTTAGGTTGGTCTCGTGCCGTCGAAAGTGGGCAGCGAGTGACGTCACTATGCTTGCTTTCAATCTCGACAGGAATAGCTGTACTATGCACTTTACTATTGTCAATTCAGGAATAATCGATGGATCGCCTGCAGTTCATGGAAGTGTTTCTGGCGGTGGCCGACACGGGCGGCTTTGCGGCGGCCGCGCGCCGCGTCGGCATCTCGCCACCGGCCATCACGCGCGCGGTGGCGGCGCTGGAAGAACACCTGGGCGTGCGCCTGCTGACGCGCACCACACGGGTGGTGCGCCTGACCGAGGCGGGCGCGCGCTACGCCGAGGATGTGCGCCGCATCCTGGCCGACGTGGAGGAAGCGCAGGCCGCGGCGGCCGGAGTGAACGCGGCCCCGCGTGGACGCTTGAGCGTGACGGCGCCGCAGCTGTTCGGCCGCATGTTCGTCACCCCGATCATCGTCGACTTCCTGCAGGCGCACGAACATGTGGAGGTGTCGGCCCTGCTGCTGGACCGGGTGGTGAATCTG
>JBKHWY010000410.1:0-4552 GCA_046566285.1 Gammaproteobacteria bacterium
CTTCCTCGGCGCGGGCCGTGGGCGGAGGGGATGAATCGATCAGTTTGGATGGAAGCATCATCGCGTCGGGCTTAGCGTCTGGTATCGAACATGTCCGCTGGTAGCGGGCATCCCCGCATTGGACAGCCGTCCCGGGCCTTTTCTTCCAGAACTCCGGGAGCGCTCCCATGGTGCCCGGCACTTGTAAAAATGTCAAGTGATTGGCGCCCGTTTCGTCGCCAACGCAAGGTCCTCAGCCGTCGGATTTCCCTTGTGAATCAAGCGTTTCCCGGCATCCGCACACGAGGCTGCTGGTGGCAAGCCGAACAGCGGCCGCAGCCAGCCGATCCGCCGTACCACGCCAAAGATGGCAAAGCTCAGGCCCACCGTCAGCACGACCAGGATGACGGCTTCGATGACGGGCGCCACCTGGGCCGGCTTGATGAGGTGGGCAATCGTGACGATCAGGGTCTGATGCAGGATGTAGACCGGGAACACCGCTTCGGTCAGGTAGCGCCGGCGCGGGCTGTCATGGTTCATGTGCTGGCGCGCGAAGCCGCACACGGCTGCGATCGCGCTCCAGCTGCAGGTGCCCTCGACCATGCGCATGGCAAAGCGCAGCCCATCGTGCGGGGCCAGCGCGCGCCATTCCCACGGCATGGCATAGTAGAGCACCATCAGCGCCCAGCAGCCCAGGGCCAGTGCCAGCGCGGGCCAGCGCAGGGCGTGCAGGCGCGTCCAGACGGCATCCTCGCGCGCGACCAGCGCGCCCAGCAGGAACAGGAAGCCGTACACGGCATGGCTATACCAGTCGTCGATGAGCGCGTGCGTGGTCTCGAAACGCTCGGCCAGCAGCAGGCGCAGCCCACCCAGCACCAGTGCCGGCAGCACCAGGGCGCGCCAGCCGCCGAGCAGCCGGGCGCCCCGCCGGCCCACGCTGTCGAGGCGTCCGGGAGCACCCAGCACGGCGGCGGCCAGCAGCATCGAATAGCACCACAGGTAAGGCAGGAACCACAGGTGGTTCCAGGTCGGCAGGATGAGGCAATCGTCGCCCCGGCAAAAGCCGTGGTAGGCATTCAGGTACAGCTGCATGAAGTCCAGGTAGCTGCCGGTGTAGGCGACCTTTTCCACCACCTCGAAGTAGGGCTGCGGCGGCACGATGACCAGAATGCCGAAGACCAGCGGCACCAGCAGGCGCACGCTGCGCACCCGCATGAAGGACGCCGCGCCCAGCTTGGCCAGCAGGAAGCGCGCCGCCGCTCCCGCGACGAAGAACAGCAGGCCGAGGCGCCAGGGCGAGGACAGCATCATCAACGGTTCGATGGCATGGCCGGCGGCCGGGCTTTTCACGTGCCAGTCCCAGCTCACGTAATACATGCCGGTGTGGTACAGGATCAGCAGGAAGAATGCGCAGATGCGTATCCAGTCGAGGAAATACAGGCGGTGCGAAGTAGACTGCATGGCGGCTCCTTGGGTCAGAATCATACTGCCAGCGTAGCGGGGCGGGCGCGGGGGCCCACAGCACAATGGGGCGAACCGGGGTACGCATGGGGCGAACCGGGAGCACGCCCCCAACCGGAACATGACAAGCCCCCGACGGAACCACACCACCACGAGAACCAGACAATGAAGACCTTCAGCGACTACACCTTTTACGATGCATGGCAGCTGCGCGAACTGAACATGAAGGCGGGCGACGCATACCGTGTGCTCACGACGATCGATGACCTGGCCGAAGGCGACGTCGTTCGATGCGTCGGCTTCGATGACGTGGATAACCACTACGGCATCTTTGTGTTTGAGGATGCGGCCGGCAAGCTGCGCGAGGTGCGCGGCGACTTCTCGGGCGACCAATCTCTGGGGCGCCTTCGAACCGCACTGGCCAGGATATAGACCGGCCGGGGCATGGGACTGTCGGGAAGGCGGCCTACAGGCGCGCCATCACCTCCAGGCGGAACTGGCGGCTGCACGGCACGCGCATCCCTCCGCGCAGCACCAGTTCGGCGTCGCCCTTGTCGAAGGTGACGACGCTGTCGATCCAGCCAAGCTGCACGGCGGCGCGCCGGTGGCAGCGCACGAAGGCGGGGCCGAGCCGCTCCAGCAAGCCTGCCAGGGTCTGGCGCAGCAGCGGCTGGCCCTGCGCCGTGTGCAGCGCCACGTAGTTGTCGGCCGTCTCGATCCAGGCGATGTCCTCGACCCGCACGATGCGCGTCACTGCGCGTTCGGTGACCAGCAGCTGGCGCGGCGCCTGGCCGGGCAGGGAGGGCGAAGGGGCGGACGCGCGCGTGGCCAGGCGCTCGCGGACACGCGCCAGCGCACGCTGCAGGCGGGCCTGGTCGAAAGGTTTCAACAGGTAGTCCACCGCATTGGCGTCGAAGGCCCGCACGGCGTATTCGTCATAGGCGGTGGCAAACACCACCAGCGGCGCCGGATCGGGCAGCGAAGCTGCCACTTCCAGGCCGCTCACCTCGGGCATCTGCACGTCCAGGAACATCACGTCGGGATTGAAGTCGAGCTGCTGCAAGGCTTCCACGCCATCGCGCGCATGCGCCACCGCCGTCACATCGGGTTCCTGCGCCAGCAGGCGGTGCAGCCGCTCACGCGCCGGGCGCTCGTCGTCGACGATCAAGACGCGCATGGCGTCCTCGATGCGGGTGTCGTGAGTTCGGCCAGCACGCCGGCCGGCTCCAGCTGGCGCAGCGTCAGTTCGCCACGTCCGCCATACAGGGCGGCCAGGCGTTCGCGCAGGTTGGCCAGGCCCAGGCCCGGCGCGCCCGATGCGCCCGATGCGTCCAGCCTGCCGCCATCGTCCCGCACCGCGACCCGCAAGCTGCCGTCCGTGCAGCGCGCGCTGACCACGATGTGGGTGGCGGCGCGGCGCCGCTCCACCGTGTGCTTAAACACGTTCTCCAGCAGGGGCTGCAAGCTCATGACGGGGAGCAGGCAAGCCAGCGCCGCGTCGTCGATCTGCCAGGCGATGCTGACCCGTTCGCCGTAGCGTTCCTCCATCACGCGCGCGTAGCCGCGCACCAGGCGCAGTTCGGTGGCCAGCGGCGCCTCCTGGGCGTCGCCCAGGTCCAGCGTGGTGCGCAGCACCTCGGCCAGCTGGATCAGCGTGGCGTCGGCGCGCTGCACATCCGAATGCATCAACGAGGAGATCGTGTTGAGGGCGTTGAACAGGAAGTGCGGCTGCATCTGCGCGGTCAGGCGCGTGAGCTGGGCCTGGCGCAGCAGCGCGCTGGCGCGCTCCATGCGCAGCTTTTCCTCCAGCAGGGCGCGGTAGGACAGCAGGCCGAATTCCACCAGCACGAACAGGCAGACGAACACGCTCAGCTTGACGGACTCGTAGAAGAAGATCGCGCCCCAGCCCTCATGCCGGTAGACCTCGCCCATCAGCGCATAGCCGGCGTGGCGGATGCCGAAGGCGATCGGCACGAAGGCCGCCCAGTACATGGGCAGGAACAGCGCACGCACCGCGAACCAGCGCGCTGGCCGGTCGAGCAGGTCATCGTAGCGGCGCGCCAGCCGGCGCTGCACGAACAGCAGCAGGGTGGCCGCCACCATCGAGGAGCTGTCCCACAGGATCGGGCGCCACAAGGCGTCACCGCCATCGCGCCAGTAGTCCTGGATCTCCACGGTCACCATCAGGAGCCAGAACAGCGCCCAGCCCAGGGCGAGGACGAGCGCGGTGCGGGTCGGCTTCATCAGCGCGCCGGGCTTACTCGTCGTCTTCGCCATCGTCGCGCACCTTGCGGGTGCGTTCGACGTCGAGCTCCGCCTTCAGCCGGCCCACGCGCTGCATGTATTCGTCCAGGTCGTGGTCCGGGCTGACCCGCAGGCCTGGCGGCAGGATCACCGACATATACAGGTCGTCGCCCAGGCGGCCGGTGCGCTGGTCGTTGTTGATCAGGGATAGCCCGGAGCCCAGCAGCGCCAGCGCGATGCAGACGGTGCGAAAGCGCCGCACGCCGTCCGGCTTGACAGTGCACAGGTGGTAGAACACCACCGTGGCGGCAATCGCAATGGCCACGTGCGAGCCGTAGCGCGCCAGCGCGTCGAGCGAGAACGCGAACGCCACCACGCTGGAGACGGCCTTGTACAGCGAAATCGCGGCCGCCCCGCAGCCCAGGATGAACAGGTGGCGGCCGATGCGCGCGTGGCGGCCGAACAAACGGTTGGCAAACGCCCAGGCCCCGCTCCATGCCAGCGCCAGGCCCAGCGCGAACGCCAGCGCCTGCAGGTAGCGGTTCAGCTGAAAGGACTGGGTGTCGTTGACCCACCGGCTGGCCAGCGCGAACAGCGCCACCATCAGGAGGCCGCACAGGGCGGGCAGGGCGCCTTCCCAGCCGTGCCGGGTGCGGTCCAGCTTTTCCGGCGCGACGGCGTAATCGGCCGTGCGCACGCGCAGGCTGGTGTGCCCCAGCCTGAACACGGTGTCGCCCGTCAGCGCCAGGCTGTCCGTGCGCCGTCCCTGATGCACCACGCCGTTCAGGCTGTCCAGGTCGCGCAGCACCAGCGCGCCGTCCGCGCCGGCTTCCACCTGCGCGTGGCGCGGCGCGGCGTAGCCGTCGTC
>JBKHWY010000411.1:0-4548 GCA_046566285.1 Gammaproteobacteria bacterium
GCTCCCTGGTGTTCAAAATAAACAGTATATACGGTTTATTTCGTTAACGCACCATATAGTCGTTGAGGGAAAACAAAGTAGCGTCAGGCGGTGCGGGCGGCCCGCTGGGCGATCTCGGCCACGATCTGGGTCACGATCCTGGTCCCCTGCGCGCCGGCAGCGTCGGCCTGCGCCTGTTCCAGCAAGGCCAGCGCCTCGCGGCTCAGGCTTTCCACCTGCGCCAGCGCGCGCCGCGCCTCGCCCAGCTGCACCTGGGTCGCCACCCGCGCAAACAGGATCGGCGGGCTGATCGGCTTGGACAGGTAATCCGCCGCCCCCAGGGCCAGGCCGGTGGCTTCGTCATCCGCCTGGCTTTTCGCCGTCAGGAAGATCACCGGGATGTGCGCCGTGGCGGCATTGCCCTTGAGCTGGCGGCAGGTGTCGTAGCCATCCAGTCCCGGCATCATCACGTCCAGCAGGATCAGGTCCAGGTCCGGCGTGGCCTGGGCGATCTGCAGGGCGGTGCTGCCGTTGGTGGCGATCTTGGTGTTGTAGCGCTCCTTGAGCAGGCGCGCCAGCAGCATGATGTTGTCGGGCGTGTCGTCGACGATCAGGACGGTCGGTCGCTTCATCGTCAGTCCAGCAGCTGGCGCGCTTCTTCGAACTCATAGCGGGCCAGGTGCGCGGCCAGCCG
Source organism: Gammaproteobacteria bacterium (assembly GCA_046566285.1). Lineage (GTDB taxonomy): Bacteria > Pseudomonadota > Gammaproteobacteria > Burkholderiales > Burkholderiaceae_D > Telluria_A. The sequence continues at coordinate 674 of JBKHWY010000411.1, forward strand.
CTCCAGGGTGGCCGCCTCCAGCACGCCGGCCAGGCGCTCGCGCACGGCATCGAAGTAGTCGGTGGTGTCGCCCGAGAATTCGCCCAGCAGCACGCGCAGATGGTCGAGCGCCTCCTGGGCGCCGTCGTGGGGCGCGCCGTCCGCCACGGCCGGCCCAGGCGGGGCCGGCACATCGGCGCGGCCGATGTGGCGCTCCAGCGCCCCCATCACCAGGTCGGACTGCGCGCACAAGGCGGCGCTGCGCTCCTGCACCCGCACCAGGTCGATGGCATCGAGGCGCAGCAGCTCTTCCAGTTCCTGGGCCAGCGCCTGCAGTTCGCGCGCGCCGATGTTGCCGGCCACCCCGCGCAGCGTGTGGGCGCGCTTGCTGGCATCCTGGTGGCGCCCGGCGGCGATGTCGGCGCGGATGTCGGCGGCGGCATCGCGCTGCGACGCGTGGAAGCGCTCGAGCAGCTGGCGGTACAGCACCGTGTTGCCGGCCACATGGCGCAGGCCCAGCGCGGTGTCGATGCCGGACAGGCCCTGGATGGGGGCGCCCACGTGGCCGGGCGTGCGCGCCGGCATGGCGTGCCCCAGCCAGCGCGCCAGCACGGCATACAGCTTCTCGGGATCGACCGGCTTGGTGATGTAGTCCTGCATGCCCTCTTCCAGGCAGCGTTCGCGGATCTCCGACAGCGCATGGGCCGTCATCGCGATCACCGGAACCTTGTCGAAGCGCGCATCCTTGCGCAGCTCGATGGTGGCCTGGTGGCCGTCCAGCTGCGGCATCTCCAGGTCCATCAGCACCAGCCCGTAGCCGTCGGGGCCGGCCAGCATCAGTTTTTCCAGCGCCTGGTGGCCGGTGCTGGCCAGGTCCACGCTGATGTCCTGCACCGCCATCAGTTCGACGGCGATCTGCTGGTTGACCTGGTTGTCCTCCACCAGCAGCACGCGCACGGCATAGTCGCGCGCCACCCCGGTGGACGACTTGCGCGCCGCGTCGATGCGGGGCGCGAACAGGTTGATCAGGGTGTCGACCAGCACCGACTGGCCGATCGGCTTGAACAGGAAGCCGCTGACCCCGGCCGCCTCGGCATCCAGCTGGACCTCCTCGCGCCCGAAGGCGGTCACCAGCACCAGCATGGGCGCCGCCTTCAGGCTGGCGTCCTCGGTGATGCGCGCACACAGCTCGATGCCGTTCATGCCCGGCATCTGCCAGTCGGTCAGCACCAGCTTGAACGGGTCGCCGGCCTGGTCGGCCTGGCGCACGGCCGCCAGCGCATCGGCGCCGCTGGCGGCCGTCTCCACCCGCAGGGGCAGCTCGGCCAGCGCTTCGGACAGGATGTCCAGCGCGGCCGGGCTGTCGTCCACCAGCAGCACGCGCGCACCGTTCAATGCGGCCGGCATCACCGTCACCCGCTCGGGCAGCCCCGACAGGGCAAAGCGCAGGTCGAAGTGGAAGGTCGAGCCCACGCCGGGTTCGCTCGCCACCTGGATGGTCCCGCCCATCAGCTGCACCAGCTGCTGCGAGATCGACAGGCCCAGGCCGGTGCCGCCGTACTCGCGCGTGGTCGAGCCGTTGGCCTGGCTGAAGGCGCGGAACAGCTTGGCCTTCTGCGCTTCGCTCATGCCGATGCCGGTGTCGCGCACGCAAAAGCGCAGGGTGGCATGGCCGTCGTCGGCGCGGCCGTCGTCCAGCCGGCTGCACGACAGTTCCAGTTCGCCGTGCTGGGTGAACTTGACGGCATTGTTGACCAGGTTGATCAGCACCTGGCCCAGGCGCAGCGGGTCGCCCACCAGGTGGCGCGGGATCGCGTGCGGCACGTGGAACAGGTATTCGAGCTGCTTGTCGGCCGCCTTCTGGCTGGTCACGCTGGCGACATTGGCCAGCACGTCGTCCAGGAAGAACGGGATCTCTTCCACGTCCAGCTTGCCCGCCTCGATCTTGGAAAAGTCCAGGATGTCGTTGATGATCCCCAACAGCGACAGGGCCGCGCGGTGGATCTTGCCGATGTAGTCCTGCTGCTTGGGATTGAGTTCGGTGCGCAGGGCCAGGTAGGCCATGCCGATGATGGCGCTCATCGGGGTGCGGATCTCATGGCTCATGTTGGCCAAGAATTCCGACTTGGCCACATTGGCCGCCTCGGCGCGCACATTGGCCGCCAGCAGCGACTGTTCGCGCTCGCGCCGCTCCGAGATATCGCGGATGAAGGAGCAGAACTCGTAGGCCGAGGCATCGGCCAGCTGCACCTTGGTGATCGACAGCTCGATGGGAAATTCGCTGCCGTCGCGGCGCAGCGCGAAGATCTCGATGCGGGTGTCGAGCACCGCGCCGCTGCCCACCTCGCGGTAGCGCTGCAGGCCCTTGCGGTGGGCGTCGCGGTAGCGCGGCGGCACGATGGTTTCGTCCAGCATCTGGCCCAGGGCTTGCTCGCGCGTCCAGCCGAAGATTTTTTCCGCCTGCGAGTTCCAGCCCACGATGCGGCCCTGGACATCCATCCGGATCACCGCGTCCAGGGCGGTGTCGACGATGGTCTGCAGCTTTTGCTGGCTGTCGCGCGCGGCCGCGATCGAGTCGGTCAGTTCCGCCGTGCGGGCGGCGATCTTCTGCTCCAGGTCCTCGTTCAGTTCGCGCAACTGCTGCTCGATGGCCTTGCGCGCGGTGATGTCGCGCACCGTGGCCTGCAGCACCTTGCGCCCGCCATAGTCGAAGGCCGACAGCAGCACCTCGGCGGGAAAATCGCTGCCGTCGGCGCGCCGGTGCACCCACTCGAAGCGCGCCTGCCCTTCGGCCAGCGCCTGCGCCATGGTGGCGGCGGCAGCCTGGTAGGAATCGCGCCCGTCCGGCTGGGTGGGCGGCGACAGCGCGCCCGGGTGGCAGCGCACGAAGGCCTGCTTGTCGGCGATGCCGAACATCGCCAGGGTATTGCGGTTGCAGTCGAAGTAGCCCTGCTCGGTCAGCAGCATCAGGGCGTCGTTGGTGCCCTCGAAGATCGCGTTCAGGCGGTCGACCATGCGGCTCTTTTCATCGAGCAGGCTGGTGGTGACCTGCTCGGCGCGGCGCAGGCGCGTCAAGGTATCGCGGAAGCTGCGCACCGCCAGCGACAGACGCCCCACCTGGTCGCGCCGGCCGATGCCCGACAGCGAGATATCGGTCTCGCCGCGCGCCAGCTTGTCGAGCGCATCCTGGATATCGGCGAACGGCTGGGTCACGCGCCTGCCCACCAGGAAGATCGCCGCCACGATGGCCAGGGTCAGCAGCAGGTTGGCCGCGGCCGTCTGCATGATCTGGCGGCGCAGGTCCTGGTCGATCTGGGTGCGCGAGAACGCCAGCTCGATCGAGCCCACCGGATAGTTGCGGTTGCCGTCCGTGTAGCTGATGGCCCGCTCCACCCGGATGGCCGTGCCGGTGTCGCGCTCCAGGCTGCCCAGCGAGGCCAGCACCGTGCCGTTGGGCGAGATCACCCGCAGCATCTGCACTTCCGGCGTCGCGCCCAGCGCATCGACCACCGAGGACACGGCCGCGCTGTTGACGTCGAACAGGGGACGCGCCAGCGCGTGCGACAGCACCGAGGCGAAGCGCTCGACCCGTTCCTGCAGGCGCGCGCCCGCTTCCGCGCGCAGCGTCTGCATCACGTAGGTGGTGTAGATGCCGTTGGTGAGCGCGACCGCCAGCACGATGCCCGCGCCCAGGCGGAACACGATGTTCTGGCTCCAGGCGTCATGCAGGCGGCGCACCAGGAAGTTGTTGCGCCACCAGCGCCCGCGGCCCGGCTTGACCGGGGCGGGCTTCAGGTCGGACGGTTTCAGGGCGCGGTTAATGACGGACTCCTTCCTGCTGCGCGGGTGCGTGGCGTCCCGGCATGGACGGAGCAGGCTCGTGGTGCCCTGCCTCG